>JBBQIA010000030.1:0-11774 GCA_038324485.1 Lysobacterales bacterium | reverse complement strand
CGCAGCGCATCAAGGCAGGGCTTCGTCTCGGAACACGGCGGTGTGGCGTTGGCCGTCGGTGCCGACCCAAGCGCGATACATGCCGCTGGTGTTGAAGGGCATGACGATGGTGCCGCGTGAGTCCAAGCCGATGGCGCCGCCGTCGCCGCCCAAAGCGGGAATCACGCGGTTGATCACGTCGTCGGCTGCGGCTTCGATCGGGTCGCCGCGAAGCACCACGCGAGCGCAGATGTCATGAGCCGCGACGGCACGCAGGTAGTACTCGCCCCAGCCGGTGGCGCTGATGCCGCAAGAGGCATTGGCATAGGTGCCAGCGCCAATCACCGGCGCATCGCCCACCCGACCCCAGCGCTTATTGGTCATGCCGCCGGTAGACGTGGCCGCGGCAATGTGGCCGCTGGCATCCAGCGCCACCGCGCCGACGGTGCCGAAATAGGCGCCAACGGGCAGCGGCTCGGTGCTTCCCGCGGCTTGGCGCTGCTCACGTTCTCGTGCAGCGTCCAATTGCGCGCGGCGTCGCGACGTCGCGAACCAGCGATTCGGCACGCGCTCTAAACCGGGCACGCCATTGGCGAAGGCCTCGGCACCGTCGCCAGCGAGCATCACGTGGGGGCTGCGCTCCATCACCGCACGCGCCAACAAGATCGGGTGGCGTACGGTTTTTACGCCGGCCACCGCGCCCGCTCGCAGGGTGTGCCCTTCCATCACGGCGGCGTCCAGCTCATGACGCCCGTCAGCCGTGAAGACCGCCCCTTTGCCGGCGTTGAACCACGGCGAGTCCTCCAGCACCTGCACGGCCGACGTCGCGGCATCCAGCGCGCTCCCGCCCGCGTTCAATATTGCCTGCCCCACGCTGAGTGCGCGATCGAGATCGGCGCGAATGGCCGCCTCATCAGGCTCGGAAAGCTGCTCGCGGGTGATCACCCCCGCGCCCCCATGAAGAACCAGCGCGGTTGGACCGGGGACAGCCATCGGAGTGGCCTGCAGGCCACTGGCCAGCAGCAGGGAAAAACACGCAGTCAGGCAAGCTCGCATCAATGCAGCTCCGGGAACGGACAAGCTTGGACTGTAGGGCCGCGCCGCCCCCGCGTCACCCGCGGCCCCTTAAACCAGCGCTGTCGGCTGCACCGGCTCGGCCTGCGGGAAGCGAATGGTCGCCTGCGTGCCTTGGCCGGCCTCGCTGGCTAGATGCACCGGCCAGCCGAAGCGTTGCGACAAGCGCTGCACGATCGACAAGCCCACGCCCTGCCCGCCCTGCCGGCTGATGTCGGCGCGCCAAAAGGGCTCGAACACCCGTTCCAGCTGTTCGGGCGACATGCCAATGCCGCTGTCTTCGATGCGAATCTCGCCAAACGCCAGATGCACCCGCACATGGCCTTCGTTTGTGTAGTAGCAGGCGTTTCGGATCAAGTTATTGAGCATCACCGACACCACTCGTCGCGGCGCCACCAGCTGAAAATCGCCTCCAGCGACCAACTCTAGGGTCACTGACTTATTCGCCACCAGCGGACGCGCTTGCTCGAGTGCGTCTTCCACCATCTCCGAAGCCAGCAGCATTTCAGGCGGTAGGCCGGTGTCGCCATCGCGGGCCAAGATCAGGAACGCCTCGATCAGCGTTTCCATATCGCGCACCGAGCTTTGAATGCGATTCAGCGACTTTTGTTGGCGCGGCGAGCACACCTCGTCGGCCTGCATCATGTCGCTGGCCATGCGAATGACCGCCAAGGGCGTGCGCAGCTCGTGCGACGCATCGCGGGTGAAGTTACGCTCGCGATGCACCAACTCTTCAATGCGCATGCCGAATTCATGCAGGGACGAGGCCAGCACCAAGGTCTCGCCCTCCACGTCCATCGGCAGGTTCTCCGGCCGAAGCGCGCTCACCTCGGGGTGTTTGGGGTCCCAGCGCTGCACCTGAGAAGCCAGCCAGATCACCGGTGAAACGGCCCGTTTCGAGGCGCGGTAGGTGCTCCACGCAATGACGTAGACCACGATCAGCACCAAGGCCAAAGGCACGACGCCAAACCAGAAGGCCAGGGCATCCACCTGTTCTTGCTTGAACAGCAGATACAGCGTTCGCGGCCCGCGCGTTTCAACCAGCACCAATGACCCGCCCTGCGAACGCGGGAGGCTGTGGTAACCGTCCGGCAAGGTTCGAAGCGGCGCCGGAAGCGCAATCTCCGACCCGGAGTCGTGCACCAAGTACCCGGTCATATTGAAGGTGTCGGGCACCGACGCCGCCGGGTTGATGTCCGCCCGCGTCCAGAAATGCGAAGCCTCCTGCGTCAGCGCCCGCTGGATCAGCAGATGCTTGAGTACCGCCGAGGCGCCATACACGCCCAGAACCGCTGCGAAACTAATCGCGGCGGCTTGGAGGATGAAGGCGATCCAGATTTTACGCCGGAGGCCGGTGGTGTCGCTCATGCCGAAGGCGCGGTATCAAGGTCGGCGATGCGGTAACCGGCGGTCTGCACGGTGTGCAGCAGCGGCTTATCGAAGGGACGGTCGATGGCCTTACGCAGGTTGTAGAGGTGGCTGCGCAGGGTGTCGGAATCCGGCAGGCCATCACCCCAAATTTCGCGCTCGATGTCGCGACGAGTGACCACACGCGGCGACTCGCGCATCAGGATGGTCAGCAAACGCAGACCGATCGGCGAGAGCTGAATTTCCTTGCCACCGCGGGTCACGCGAAGCGAGGCCGTATCTAGCACGAGGTCGGCGACCTTCAGCACTTCAGCACTCACCTGACGGCGGTCGCGGCGAATCAGCGCGCGCAGACGGGCTTCCAACTCTTGGATGGCGAAGGGCTTCACCAGATAATCGTCGGCGCCGGCGTCGAGACCCACCACTTTGTCTTGCAAGGTGTCTCGGGCCGTCAGCATGAGCACGGGCGTGCTCTTCTTCGCCTCATTGCGCAGCTTGCGGCAGACTTCGATGCCATCCATCCGCGGCAGCATCAAGTCGAGCACGATCACGTCGTAGCTGTTGTCGACGGCCAAGCGGTAGCCGTCGTGGCCGTCGCCGGCATAGTCGACGCCGAAACCACGGGCTTCGAGGTACTCGCCCATCATTTCGGAGAGGTTGCGGTTGTCTTCGACAACAAGAATGAGACCAGCGGGGTCGTCACGGCGCATGGGAAGCTCCTTCAGGAATGTGAAAGCTATGTGTTCAGGTTTGTGAAGCTGCTCCGACATTGAGCCTCCGACCCGGTGACACAGGTGTGAATACACCGGTGCCGCGTCGCACACTCACCCCGGATTCACTCCGTGCTAACGCGCTGCGTCCGAATGTCAGAACGTTACTTATGGATCGGAAGTGCATGGAACTCACGTCACTGCCAATCGCTCTCGAGCGAGACCCTTTTGCGCGAGACATCATTCGTGAGTTAAGCGGGCTGCTGGAAGAGGTGGTGGGCCTAGACGAGGCCGCCGGGTTCATTTCTCTGGTTGGACAGCGCGTTGGCAGACAGATCAACGCCGAATATGAGGATCACCTTGGCGTCGGCGATTGGTCGGTGGGCCTGCTTGCCGAAGTGCTCGTCGACCTCAAGCGCCGCATCAAGGGCGGCTTCCGCATCGACCAGATCAATGGCCTGTCTATTGTGCTCACCAATGACGCCTGCCCGTTCGGCGATCGCGTTTTGGACCGGCCCTCGCTGTGCATGATGACCTCCAACGTGTTCGGCACCATTGCCGCGCAGCATCGGGGCTTCGCGCAAGTGGCCGTTGAGCAGTCCATTGCTCGCGGCCATTCGGGATGCCGAGTCATCGTCAACTTAGACGTCGACCACGTTCTTGCCGACGCGCGTCAATATCGGCGGATCTAGATCGTGAAGCGCAGCGACTTCGACGTGCTGATCGATCTGGTGAATCAGCCCCTTCTGATTCTTGACGACGCGGGCGTGTTGCTGCACGCCAACGCTGCCGCGCGAACCGTGGCTCCGCTGCTCGCCGAGGCGCATGGGCGCCCCCTTTGCGACGTCTTGGAACACCCGGAACGCGTCGAGGAACGCTTGCAAGAGTGTCGGGCCACATCGTCGGCACTTCCGGCACGCCTCGTCTGGCGAAACGTTTACGACCTACCACCGATGCATGCCGGCATTCGTTTTTTACCGGCCAGCGCCACTCGGACCGCCGGATTTTTGGTCGATCTGCGGCGCAACACAGACTTGGCGAGTCGCTTCATCGGCGTCCGCGACCAGATCGAACTGCTTGATGCCGAACTTGAGCGCAGGGATCTGGCCGAATCCGCACTTCGCGATCGCGAAGCGTGGCTGCGCGTGGTGCTGAAGAGCATTGCCGATGCCGTCATCACCACCGATCTATCCGGCCGAGTGACGTGGATGAACCCCGCAGGAGAGCGCCTTACCGGATGGGAAACGGGGCAAGCTGAGGGGCGTCCGATCACGGTGGTGATGGACCTGCTTCATGAGGAAACCCGACGCACCGCGCCAAATCCCGTGTTCGCCGCCATCCGCGAGAGGCGTTCGACCGGCATGCTTGATGACACCGTCCTCCTGCGCAAAGACGGCACGCTCATCGCCGTTGAAGATGCAGCGTCGCCCATCTTCGACGATCGTTCGCGCTTAGTTGGTGCCGTGATCGTCTTTCACGACGTGAGCGACAAGCGCCGTTTAGTCCGGGAAATGGCCGATCGCGCCTCGCATGACTCGCTGACCGGTCTACTCAATCGATTTGCATTCGATACCGCTCTCGCCGAGGCCATCTCCTCGGCAGCCCTAAACGGCGACGAACACTGCCTGATGTACTTAGACCTCGATCACTTCAAGGTCGTGAACGACACATGCGGACATTCGGTCGGTGATCAACTGCTGAAGCAAGTCGTCAATCTCCTGCAAGACGCGCTTCGCAACACCGACGTGATTGCGCGACTGGGTGGCGACGAGTTCGGCATCATCATGCCCCGCTGCGGCGTTGGCGCAGCGCAGCGCGTGGCTGACGAGATTCATCGCAAGCTCGACGCCTACCGCTTCGAACATGACGCCCGTCGGTTTCAAGTGGGCGCCTCCATCGGCCTAGTGCAGGTTGATCAGTTATTCATCAGCGGCGAAGAAGTGATGCAGGCCGCAGATACCGCTTGCTATGCCGCGAAAGAATCTGGCGGGCGACAAACTCACCTGTGGCGCAAAGACGGTGAGGCTGCCGAAGTGCGCGGTCGAATGGCCTGGGTACAGCGGCTGACCCACGCCCTCGAAGAAGACCGTTTCGAGCTGTTCCTTCAGCGCATCGAGCCCCTCAATGCTCATGCCGGGCCGGCCCACGTGGAGGCGCTGCTGCGTCTGCGAGACGAGTCGGGAGACCTGATCGCCCCGGGCGTTTTCCTTCCGGCGGCTGAGCGTTTTGCCCTTGCACCGGCGATTGACCGCTGGGTGCTTTCGCACGTGCTCCGCGCCCTTCGCGCCGACCCGCGCGTACACGTCCGCGTGGCGGTGAACTTCTCCGGACAATCCATCGGCGATAAGTCGTTCCGCGCCGACGTGCTTCGTCGTCTTCTTGAATCAGGCCCCGAATGCACTTCAAGGCTCTGCATCGAGATCACCGAAACGGCCGCTGTGAACAACCTCACCGATGCCGCCCGCTTCATGGGCCAACTTCGGGAACTGGGCATCACGGTCGCGCTCGATGACTTTGGTGCGGGCGCCAGTTCTTTTGGCTACCTGCGATTGCTGCCCACCGACCTTCTAAAAATTGATGGGCAGTTTGTCGAAACGCTCCCGGATGACCGCCTTGGCGCCACTGCGGTTCGCTGCTTTGTCGAAGCCGCACGAGTTGTGGGCGCGCGCAGCATCGCCGAGCGTGTGGAAACTAAGGAGGCATTGGACTGCCTGCGACTGCTCGGTGTCGACATGGTGCAGGGCTACCATTTGCACCGACCCGAGCCCTGGGCAACGGTGTGGGCGACACTTCCAAAACTGCCGAAAGTGCGCAGCGTCGGTTAGCTGCAATGCCCGCGAGTCAGAATGGAATCTTTCCAGTCAGCACGTCTTTGAACATCACCCAGTCGCCCATCAGCGAGTAAAGCGGATGCTTGAAAGTGGCCGGTCGGTTGTGTTCGAAGAAGTAATGCCCCGTCCATGCGAAGCCGTAGCCGCAGACCGGCAGGGCCAGCAGCCACCACGTCGAGAGCACCTGCGTGAGCACCAGCGCGAGGATCAAGAGCACCCCAGTCGAGCCGATGACGTGCAACCGCCGCGAGGTGCGGTTGCGGTGTTCGCCTAGGTAGAAGGGATAAAAGTCGCGGAAGCTGGCGAATGTAGTCGGGGCCGTCATCGGATGCTCCTGAGTCATCGTGCAACGAGTTTAGGTCGGCGCGGGCTCGAGGCCGCGCTCAATTCGTTTGGCCTGCGACCACAGCGCGTCCTGTTCGACCAAGCTGAGCGCTGCGAAATCCCGTCCCTGCGCCCGAGCCAGCAACTCCATGCAGCGGAAGCGTCGCTCGTACTTGGCATTGGCGCGACGCAGGGCGGCGCCGGGGTCAACCCGCGCCTGCCGGGCTAGATTCATCGCCACAAACAACAGATCGCCGATTTCGTCTTCGACGGCCTCATCGCGCTCTGGCGAGGGCGGCATGGCCATGGCCTCGTGCACTTCGGCCATTTCTTCGCGCAGCTTTTCCATCACCGGCACTGCGTCAGGCCAGTCGTAGCCGACGCTGGCACCGCGCTTTTGCAGCGTCAAGGCGCGCTGCCATTCCGGCAGCCCGGCGGGCACGCCATCCAGCACTGATGGCGGTGCCTCGCTGGACCCGCGTTTCGCGGCGCGTTCAAGCACCTTCATCGCCTCCCAAGCGGCGGTCTGCGCCTCGGCGTCGGCCACCGACGCCGACCCAAAGACGTGCGGGTGTCGGCGCATCATCTTGTCGTTGATCGCGGCGACCACATCATCGAAAGCAAAGATTCCCTGCTCGCTGGCCATCTGCGCGTGGAACACCACCTGCAGCAGCAGATCGCCCAACTCGTCCTTCAGGTCATCGAGGTCGCCGCGGTCGATGGCTTCCACCACCTCGTAGGCTTCCTCAATGGTGTATCGGGCGATGGAGCGAAAATCCTGCTTCAGGTCCCACGGACAGCCCCGCTGCGGGTCCCGCAAGCGCGCCATGACGGCCAGCAAGGTGTCCAAGTGCGCCAGCGCACCGGGCGTCGCCGGCAGGCCCAAGTCCGCTAGCGCCGCACGCTGCTCAGCCGTCAGATGAGCCTCAGTCAAGCCAGTTTCGCCAAGGCAACCGCGCATCGCGCATGGCGATGAAATCACCATTGAGCAACGTGTCGCGCTGGTTGTAACGCAGTGGCTCGCCGTTCAAATCCAGCACCGCGCCGCCCATGGCCTCGACCAGACACTGCCCCGCGGCGGTGTCCCACTCGGAGGTGGGCCCAAAGCGCGGATAAAAATCCAGACGTCCGTCCGCCAACATGCCGAACTTCAAGGCCGAGCCCATCGCCAAGCGCTCGGCGCTCGGCAGTCGATCCAGCAAGGCGCTGGTGCGGGCATCAAGGTGAGAGCGACTGGCCGCCACGCGCAGGCCGTTCCCACTGTGGGTCATGGCCGCGAGTGCATCTGCTGAGGCCATCGGCGCCGGGCTCAGCGCGATCTCGCTGCCGTCCAGCTCGCGGCGCCACGCACCTTTGCCGCGAACGGCCGACCACGTCACGCCGGTAACCGGCGAATGCACAACGCCCAGCTCGGGAATGCCGTGCGCAACGCGTGCAATGCAGACGCAAAACTCGCCGTTCTTTTTGACGAACTCGCGGGTGCCGTCAAGCGGATCAACCAGCCACAACTCGGGCCACGAACGGCGCACGGTGGGCTCCAGCGCGGTCGATTCCTCGGACAGCACGGGAATCTCCGGAGTCAGGGCCTCCAGTCCCGCCACCAGCAAATGATGCGAGGCCATATCAGCTTCGGTGAGCGGCGAGCGGTCGTGCTTCGCCGCCACGTCGAAATCGCCGGCGTAGACCGCCATGATCGCTTTGCCGGCCTGTTCTGCGAGGGCGATGACGGCAAACCGCTGCAATTCGGAGCTCTCGCGATTCATGCCGTGGGCCGTCCCTGAGCCAGCCATTCGCGCAGCAGGAACAAGGCCGCGATGGACCGCCCTTCGGAAAACTCCTCGCGCAGAATCAGCTCGTGCAGCGAGTCCAAACGCCAAGACAGCACTTCTAGCGGCTCGGGCTCGTCGCCCTCCAGACGCTCCGGAAACAAGTCTTCGGCCACCACCAGTTGGATTTCGTGACTCATGTAGGTGGGCGCCAAGGTGAGCGCCCGCACCCGCGTCAGGCGATGGGCGCCGAAGCCGATTTCCTCGCGCATCTCGCGACCGGCGGCCTGCTCCCAGTTTTCGCCGGCGTCGATCTTGCCTTTCGGCAGCCCCAACTCGTAGCGATGAGTGCCGGTGGCGTATTCGCGCACCAACAGCACCGTGTCGGGGTCGGGCATGGCGGCAATCATTACCGCGCCGTGGCCTTTGCTCTTCAGTCGCTCAAAGCGCCGGCGCTCGCCGTTGCTAAATTCGAGGTCGATCTTTTCGATGCGATACGCACCGACATCGGCC
This sequence comes from Lysobacterales bacterium, assembly GCA_038324485.1. GTDB lineage: Bacteria > Pseudomonadota > Gammaproteobacteria > Xanthomonadales > Xanthomonadaceae > Silanimonas. The sequence continues at coordinate 3,209 of JBBQIA010000030.1, read as the reverse complement.
TCTTCGCGACCGTGGATGGTGGGCAGCGGGCGCGTCATGAGCGACCCGTTCGCGCAGGCATCAACAATCCGGACGCATGGACAGACCGGCCTTGGCTCACCATCATTCGTGGCATGACGCAGAACATTCCCATCGCGCCGATGCTAGCAGAGGCCGAGGTCGAGGCCTTCCTCGCTCGTGACCTTGCCGTCGTTTGGCACCCCTGTACGCAGATGCGTGAACACCGTGGCGAACTGCCCCTGCTGGCCATTCGGCGCGGCCGCGGCGCTTGGCTGGAAGGCATGGACGGCCGCCGCTATCTGGACGGCATTTCCAGCTGGTGGACCAACCTCTTCGGCCACGCCCACCCCCATTTGGCGCAGGCCATCGGCGCGCAGGCGGCCGAACTGGAGCACGTCATTTACGCCGGATTTGCGCACGAGCCCGGCCTGCGCTTGGCCGAGCGACTGGTCGCCATCACGCCGCCCGGCCTGTCACGCGTGTTCTACGGCGAAAACGGCAGTGCGGCGATTGAGATCGCGCTGAAGATGAGCTTCCACGCCCATCAAAACGGCGGCGAGTCGAAGCGCACGCGCTTCATTGCGCTGGAAAACGGCTATCACGGCGAAACCCTCGGCGCATTGGCGATGAGCGACATTCCGCTCTATCGACGCATCTACGCGCCGCTGCTTTTGGAGCCGATCTTCGCGCCGTCACCCGACGCGTGGCTGGCCGAACCCGGCGAAGACGCCGAAGCCTGCGCCCGACGTGCCGCAGCGGCCTTGGGCGATCTGCTTGAACGCCATGCGGGCGAAGTGGCGGCGCTGGTCATGGAGCCGCGCGTGCAGTGCGCCGGCGGCATGCGCATGCATCATCCGGCCTACCTCGCCGAAGCCCGGCGACTCTGCGATCAGTACAGCGTGCATCTGATCGCCGATGAAATTGCCGTGGGCTTTGGCCGCACCGGCACCCTCTTCGCATGTGAACAAGCCGCCGTGACGCCCGACTTTCTCTGCTTGTCGAAAGGCCTATCAGGCGGCGCCCTGCCGCTGTCGGCGGTGCTCACCACGGAAGCCATCTTCGAGGCTTTCTGGAGCGAAGACCGCACGCGCGCCTTCCTGCATTCGCATAGCTTCGCTGGCAATCCGGTGGCCTGTGCGGCCGCCAACGCCACGCTCGACCTCTTCGAATCCACCGACGCCATCGCGAACAATCGTCTGCTGGCCACTCGGCTGGCGGCCGCCGCTGCGCCATTTGGCGACCATCCGGCCGTCGGCGAGATTCGCCAAGCCGGCATGATTCTCGCGTTCGAACTCGTGGCCAATCGGCAGACGCGCGCGGCGCACGAGGATCATCCGCGACGTCGAACGCTTGCCGCCTATCGAGCCGGCCTGGATGCCGGCGCGGTGCTGCGACCCTTGGGCAACGTGCTGTATTGGATGCCGCCTTACTGCATCGGCGACGAGGAAATTCAGATGCTCGAGCTCGCCACCGCCGCCGCCATTTCGGCCTACGTGCAATGCGAGTAATCCGCTGCTACGTCGAGGCCGTTCTAGCGCCCGGCGTCACGATTCGCCTGCCGGAAGACAAGAGCATGCATCTGCAGCGCGTGCTGAGAAGCCGCGTGGGCGACGCGGTGACGCTCTTCAACGGCGACGGCCACGACTACACGGCGCGCATCACTGGCTTGGAAAAAAAAGCCGTCGAGGTGTTGATCGACTCCGCCACGGCTCGCGACAACCAGTCGCCACTCGCCATCACTTTGCTGCAAGGCGTGGCCCGCGGCGACAAGATGGATTTGATCCTGCAGAAAGCCACGGAACTTGGCGTGCACGCCGTGTGGCCGGTGATGAGCGAGCGCACCGAAGTAAAGCTGGACGCCGATCGTGCCGAACGCCGGATGGTGCATTGGCAAGGCGTCATTGCGGCCGCTTGCGAACAAAGTGGCCGCACGCGGCTGCCACTCTTGCGTGAGCCCTCGCCCCTGCATGAGGCGGTGACGCATCTGCCGGCCGACTGCCGAAAAATGATCCTCGACCCACATCAGGGCCGTGCGCTGAAAGCTTTAGACATCGTGCCGTCGACGCCAATCGCCCTCGTCATCGGGCCAGAAGGCGGACTCGGCGAACGCGACCATCGCCTGCTAAAGCAGCATGGCTTTGAGGGGGTGCAACTGGGGCCGCGCGTGCTGCGCACCGAGACCGCGGGACTCGCGGTGCTGGCGGCCCTGCAGGCGCTTTACGGCGACTGGGCCTAAAGCCTCAGCAAGGGCCTTAGGCGACCTTCGCCAGCGCTTCGTCAATCAGCAATTCCAGCGTCATCAGGTCCGGCACGATGGCGATGTCTTCGCCCACCTGCACGCGCGCCTGCACGCCGAGCGGCAGCTCCTTGATGTCTTCGACCACCGCAAGGCGGTCGCGCGACACGCTGACCAAGCGCGGGAAGCCCTGCGACACGATGGCGAAATACGGCAGGCGCGGATTACCGCCCAGCGCCTTCAGCACGGCCACTTTAGCGCCCAGCTTGGCCGTTTCAGAGGGCCAGCCAACGAGGTCGGGGAAGCTCAACACCGGCAGACGCCAGCCGCGCCAGCGCGCCACGCCGAGCAGCCAAGACGGACAGTCTTCAAGGCGCTCTGGCTCGGAGTACGAGATCACTTCGGCGACGCTGGCGTTCGGCAAGAGCAGTCGGCCACCGCCCACGGCGATCAATACGCCTCGAATGTCGTTCTGCGGGGTACTCATGGCGTGTTCCGGAAGTCGTGAGTCATCAGGCGGGGAAATAAGCGTCAAGGCGCAGAGCTAAATCGCTAGCAGGCAGTGAATCGGCACCGGATTCGGCGAGGGCGCTGGCCACTTTGCCATCGAAGCAGCTGCTCGCTTCCTGCACCAGCACGCGCACGCCGGCCGCTAGGGCCTCGCGCAGGGGCTCGATGGCGGACTCGTCGGCACCACTCAGCACCACTATGGCGCCGTCGCGCGCCGTCGCGGCCGCGATCAGTGCCGCAACGCCCTCATTGCGCGGGAACGACAGCGCACCGGCACTGGATGCGCCATCAGGCAGCACCCGAACGCAGCGGGCCGGCGGCGTTTCGGTGGGCTCCGAGAGGGCAACCGGCAGACGGCTGATCTTTGCCAGCTGCTCAACGAAGCGGTCATGACGACCACCGTCAAGGTTTTGGGACAACAGCACGGCCAGAGGAAAGTTGGCCGGCAGCGCGCGCAGCATCT
>JBBQIA010000029.1:0-11973 GCA_038324485.1 Lysobacterales bacterium | reverse complement strand
TGGCTGGTGGAGGGCATCGGCGAAGATTTTCTGCCGTCGATTTCCGACTTCAGCCGCACCAAGAAGGCCTATGCGGTGTCCGACAAGGACAGCATGTTGGCCGGCCGCGAATTGCTGCTGAAGGAAGGCGTGCTGGGCGGCAGTTCCAGCGGCACCTTGCTGGCCGCCGCGCTGCGCTATTGCCGCGAGCAGACCACGCCGAAGAAGGTGGTGGTGTTCGTCTGCGACACGGGTAACAAGTACCTGTCGAAGATGTACAACGACTACTGGATGCAGGACGTTGGCTTTCTGGATCGTCCGCAGCACGGTGATTTGCGCGACTTGATCCTGCGCCCTTACGCGCAGCGGGATACGGTGGTGGTGGGGCCGAACGATGCCCTGACGCTGGCCTATCAGCGCATGAAGCTCTACGACGTCTCGCAGCTGCCAGTGATCGAGAACGAGCGCATTGTCGGCATCCTTGATGAGAGCGACGTGCTGATGCACGTGCACACCGATGAATTGCGGTTCCGCGATCCGGTCTCGACCGCGATGGCGACCAGTCTTGAGCTGGTGGATATGCGGTCGCCGATCAATAGCCTGGTCGGTGTTTTCGAGCGCGGCCACGTGGCCATTGTGATGGACGGGCCGAAGTTTCTTGGCCTCATTACCCGCATCGATTTCTTGAACTACCTGCGTCGGAAAGTGCAGTGACGACGGATGCTGATAGCGCCGGACACGGCACAGCCATGAACGCCTACGGGCGGCAGCTGTCGGCGGATGAGATTGCGCGCGGCGATCACCGCGCCTTCGTGGGCGGCCTGTGGGAGGAGCTTGGGCGCTTGCAGTTGGATTACCTCGTGCGAGCCGGACTGCTGCCGCATCACCAGTTGCTTGACGTCGGCTGCGGCGCGCTGCGCGGTGGCGTGCATTTTGTGCGTTACCTGCAAGCGGACCGTTACTGCGGGCTGGACGTGAACGCATCGCTTCTTGCGGCCGGCGCGATCGAATTGACGCGCGAAGGCTTGGCCGATCGTGGCGCACAGTTGCTGGCCGATCCGCAATTTTCCGTGTCGCGCTTTGGGCGCCGATTTGATCGTGCGGTGGCGGTGTCGGTATTCACCCATTTGCCGATGAACGTCATTCTTCGTTGTCTGCACAATGTGGCGGCGGCCCTCGCCGAGGATGGCGTGTTCCATGCGACGTATTTTGATGCGCCAGCTTCGATCCACCTTGAGCCGATTACGCATCAGCCGGGTGGAATCACGACGCAGTTCGACGCTGATCCGTTTCACTACAGTCGGGACGAAATCCGCGCGATGGCGCAGGGCTGCGGCCTAGATGTGAGCTTTGATTCTGACTGGGGCCATCCGCGCGCCCAGGTTATGGCGAACTTTCGCCTGGCGCACTGACGCCCACTCCACTTGGACACTCCGATGAGCAATCCCAACGAAAAAAACTACGGCTTCGGCACCAAGGCCATTCACGCTGGCCAGAGCCCCGATCCGTCTACCGGCGCGGTGATGGTGCCGATCTACGCCACGTCGACTTACGTGCAGGAGAGCCCCGGCGTCCATCAGGGCTATGAGTACTCGCGCAGCCACAACCCGACGCGCTTTGCCTACGAGCGCTGCGTGGCGGCGTTGGAAGGCGGCACGCGTGGCTTTGCGTTTGCATCCGGTCTAGCGGCCACGTCCACCATTTTGGAGCTGCTTGATTCCGGCAGCCATGTGGTGGCGATGGACGACGTCTACGGTGGCTCGTATCGCTTGTTCGAGGGCGTGCGTCGGCGCAGCGCCGGCCTCGATTTTTCGTGGGTCGACCTGACCGACGTGGCCGCGTTCGAGGCCGCCATTCGCCCAAACACCAAGATGGTGTGGATCGAAACGCCGACCAACCCGACCTTGAAGCTGGTGGACATTGCGGCCATTGCCGAACGTGCGAAAAAGCGCGGGTTGATTGTGGTGGTGGACAACACGTTCTGTTCGCCGGCACTGCAGCAGCCGCTTTCGCTGGGCGCAGACCTCGTCATGCACTCGGCCACCAAGTACATCAACGGCCATAGCGACATGATTGGCGGTTTGGCGGTGGTGGGCGAGCGCACCGACTTGGCCGAGCAGATGGGTTATTTGCAGAACGCCGTGGGCGGCGTGCAGGGCCCGTTCGACAGCTTTCTTGCGCTGCGCGGCTTGAAGACCCTGCACCTGCGCATGAAGGCGCACTGCGAGAACGCGCAGGCAATCGCCGAATTCCTTGAGCACCATCCAGCGGTCGAGCGCGTGGCCTATCCGGGCCTGAAGGCGCACCCGCAATACGCGCTGGCCAAGCAGCAGATGAAGGGCGCAGGCGGCATGGTGAGCGTGTGGCTGAAGGGTGGCTTTGATTCGGCCAAACGCTTCATGGAGCGCACCGAGCTGTTCGCCTGCGCGGAGAGTTTGGGCGGCGTGGAGAGCTTGGTGAACCATCCCGCAGTGATGACGCATGCCTCGGTGCCGGAAGCCCGTCGCGCGGCCTTGGGCGTGACCGACAACTTGGTGCGCCTGAGCGTGGGCGTCGAAGACGTGGCCGATTTGCGGGCGGAGCTGGAGCACGTGCTCGGGTGAGCCGCGCGATGCTGTTTCCGCTGCCACTTGGCGCACGCCAGCGTTCGCTGGTGTGGGAGCTGACCAAGCGAGAAATCGCAGGCCGCTATCGCGGCGCTTCGTTTGGGGTGCTGTGGTCGCTGCTGCAGCCGTTTTTGATGCTGGGCGTTTTTACCTTGGCCTTCGGCGAGGTGCTCGGATCGCGCTGGCCGGGCGCAGAGGGCACGGCTGGCTTCGCCATCATCCTCTTCGTCGGGCTGATGGTTCACGGCATGTTTTCCGAGTGTTTGGGCAAGGCCTGCACCTTGATCACGGGCAATGCCAGCTACGTCAAGAAAGTGGTGTTTCCGACCGAACTCTTGGCTTGGCCTTTGCTGGCCTCGGCGATGTTTCATTTTCTGGCCAACGCACTTGTGCTGGTTCTGATCTTGGTGATCTTGGGTCGGGCGCCGTCGGCCCACATTCTTCTTCTTCCCGTCGTTGTTCTGCCTTTCGTATTGCTGTGCCTGGGGCTGGTATGGGGCTTGGCGGCGCTGTCGGTGTACGTGCGCGACGTGCAATATCTGGTCCCGCCTTTGGTCACCGCGATGATGTTTCTGTCGTCGGTAATCGTGCCGCCCAATGCGGTTCCCGAGTCGTATCGCTTTGTCTTTGAAGCCAATCCACTCACGCCCATCGTTGACGCGGCACGCGCCGTGGCCCTGGGCGGCACCTGGCCGGATTGGTCGGCGCTGGGCGTGCAGAGTGTGCTGGGGCTGACCGTTGCCGTGGCCGGCGGCGCTTTGTTTACGCGACTGCGCCGGGGGTTTGCGGATGTCCTCTAACGCCGTGGTTGACGCGCGTGGATTAGGAAAGCGCTACGAGCTTTTCGCCAGCCCCGCAGGTCGCCTTCTGGCGCTGATGGGTGGCCCACGTCGCTCGCGCGAGCATTGGGCGGTGCGTGGTGTTGACCTTGAGGTGAGGCCGGGCGAGACCGTCGGGCTTCTGGGCCGAAATGGCTCGGGTAAGTCGACGCTGTTGCAGATGATCTGCGGCACGTTGGAGCCCACTGAGGGCGAGGTTCGCGTGTCTGGTCGTGTTGCGGCCCTGTTGGAGCTGGGTGCGGGATTCAACCCCGAGTTCACCGGGCGCGAGAACGTGTATCTCAACGCGTCGATGCTGGGCCTAACCCGTGCGGAGACCGAGCGCCATTTCCAGGCGATTGTCGACTTTGCTGACATCGGCCCCTATCTCGACGAACCCGTTCGTACCTACTCCAGCGGCATGTTCGTTCGATTGGCGTTTGCCGTAGCGGTGGCGGTCGAGCCTGATCTTCTGGTGATCGACGAAGCTTTGGCGGTGGGTGATGAAGCCTTCCAGCGCAAGTGCTTCGCGCGCATCGAGCAGATGAAGGCGCGCGGTGCCGCCGTCTTGTTTGTCTCGCATGCGACCGCAGCCGTGGTGCAGCTTTGCGACCGCGCCTTTCTGCTGGATGCGGGCGAGGTGCTGGTCTCTGGCACGCCGAAGTCCGTGGTGGCCGCTTATCAAAAGGTGCTCTATGGCGCGCCGGAGCGGCGTCAGGCCCTGATCGCAGAGCTCCGTCTTGGTTTAGGCGATGACGCAGCCTCCGCGCAAGGTTCGCAGCCACTGCCAGCGCCGCCGGACCGCGCACGTTTCGATCCCGGACTGGTTCCTGAAAGCACCGTGCACTACGAAACGCGTGGTGCCTGCATTGAGTCGCCGATGCTGGTGGATGCGGAGGGGCAGCAGGTTAATATTCTCGCCCCGGGTGCGCACTATCGATATCGTTTTCGCGTTCGTTTCGAGCGCGCGGCGCGTTTCGTGCATTTCGGCATGCTGATTAAGTCCACCAGCGGTGTGGAACTCTGCGGCATGGCCTCTCATGCTCACGGCGAAGGCATCGCCGAGGTTGCGGCAGATGCCGTTATTGACGTGTCCTTTGCGTTCCGCGCGTCGCTGTTGCCCGGCACGTATTTTCTCAATGCCGGCTGCGTGGGCTGGGTGGACGGGGAGGGTGAGACCTACCTTCATCGCATCGTCGACGCGCTGGCGTTTCGGATTGAGTCTGAGGCCTCATCGACGCGGCGATCCGGGTTTTTCGACTTGGCGGATGATCCGTGCTGTGAGTTCAGCGTGGGAGAGAATGGATGAGCACGACGGAACAGCGCATCGCTTTGGTGGTGCTCGGTATGCATCGCAGCGGCACATCGGCGGTGGCTGGCGCACTAGTGCGCCGAGGCGCGAGCGCGGGAAGCGCCCTGCTGCCGTCCACGTCCGACAACGCCAACGGCTACTTTGAAGATGCGCGCTTGGTGGCAACCAGTGATGCACTGCTGGCCTCAGGCGGGCTGACTTGGGATGAGCCTGGCCCGCTGACAAAGCCGCTCGATGCGAAGGCTGCAAGCGCGTTCGGCGAGAGCTTGGTTGCGATTTTTTCCGAGTTCGGTAATGGCCGCGCGCCCGTCTTGCTGAAAGACCCGCGCGCCTGCCGGCTGGTGCCAGAGTGGGCCGAAGCGATGGCCGTGGCAGGGCTGCAGCCGGCGTACGTCATGGTTCTGCGCGATCCTCGCGAAGTGAGCGCATCGCTTGCTGCCCGTGATGGCTTGAGCCCCTATCGTGCAGAGCAGCTGTGGCTTGAGCATGTGTTGGAAGCGGAGCACGACACGCGCGGCGCGGCGCGCACCTTCGTTGCCTTTGATGCCCTGCTTGCAAGTCCTGATGCAGTCATCGACGAGGCTTTGCTGGCCATGGGTGTCGCGGACCGTATGACGCGGCAGCCGACGGGTGAATCGGGTGTGGAGCCGGGATTGCGTCGTCAACGATCGGTGGATTCAGATCAGCGCACGTTGGCCGACGAGGTGTTTGCCTTCGCAAACGGCCTTGCCGGAACAGCGGGCGATGGTTCAGACAAGGTCGCGAGCTTTGATGCGTTCAGACTGCGCTGGCGTGTCATGGCAACAGTGGCCCGTGACGCGCTCTCAGACGCCCAGTTGCGTGCTGAACGACAGCGCGATGATTCGGCGCGTCTGGTTCGGCAGGTCAATAGTGGAATGGCAATGGCCGACGCGTGGGCTCCGGCACCTCCTCGGGAACCGCAGCCGCGCATTTACTGGCGTTCGCGAGACGCTGACCATTCCGAGGACCGGTCGTTGGCTGCCATTCGCGCAGCGGTCCCATGCAGCTGGTCCGCAACGATCGGAGTCGCTGAGGGCCGTATCGATCGTCTGCGCATTGATCCGGATGATCGCGCCGGTGTGTTTGAACTGCGCGCTTTTCGTCTTGATGGCGCCCTCATTGCAGATCTTCATGCCCAAGTTCGCGCATCGAACGGGGTGTTGCGTCAGATCAGTGGCGGCCTTCTGATCTTTGCTGCAGACGATGATCCGTGGATCGAGTTGGAACTCGACAAAGCGCTCGTCCTGCGTGCGGCGGATGTTCCGCTCGAGATCACCTTTGAAGTGAGGCGCCGAGGCCTTCCGGAATTGCTCTGGTCGCTGGCTGAGCAAGAGGCTTTGGGTGCCGGTGCATTGCGCGCACTCGAGAAGCGAGTTGAGTCGTTGAGTGACGACGCGTCATCCGTTCAGCGGGTGGTTCTTGAGATCAAGCAAAGCACGGATGATTTTGCCTCAAGCCAAAAGATGCTTATTTCTGCACGCGCAGAGCATGCGGCCCTGAATGCTTTAGCGCTGGCGTCGCTTCAACAGCGCTTGGACGCTGTATCGCAAACGTCGGAAGAGGTGCTGGCCTGGGCGCGTCGGCGAACGCTGGGTTATTGGTGGCGGCGATTGCGCGGGTCCGAAAAGGGTTCGAATTCCTGATGAGCTTGAGTCTGAAGCCCCTCGGCAATCTGCATGCGCTGCCCGATCAGTCCAATGGCTGGCAGTCGGAGGGCGCCGACCCGCAGTTCTTGGTGGTTGAAGGCGGTGACGCCTTCACCGGACCCGGGGGTTGGTATCGATTGCGGATGAAGATCTCGGCCTTAGACGGCGCGATTGTTGAGCCCTGCCTCTATCCGGACTACGGCGGGGGAATGACGGAGTTGGAGCGAATTCCACTCGGGCAGCCCGGTGCGGACGGTTGGCTCAAGGCACTTGTGCGCTTTAAGTACCCGATTCGCGCTTTGAGGTTAGACCCCAGTGCTGCGGAAGCCAGCTTTCACTTGACTGCTTTTTCGCTTCGTCGGCGCGGCCGCGCAGGCGCGATGTTGAGCATGCTGCGAGACATTGCGCAGGCGCCGACGGGGGGACTAGGTGCGGCATTTTCGCTGGCATGGGCGAGCATGCGTGACCTTGCGGCCGGGCGCGTTAGCGCAGCCGGCGAGCGCTTGCTGCGGGCTTACGCCGCTTTGCATGCGGATACGCAAGACAACTACAGCGCTTGGTGCCAGCGCTTTGCAGCGCCCTTATCTGCCGCCGAAGTTCAACAGCGGCTCGCGGACCTGCCCACGCAGCCTCTGATTTCCGTCTTGATGCCCGTCTACAACGCGCCCGAGGCGTGGTTGCGGCGCGCAATCGAGAGCGTGCGTTCGCAGTCTTATCCCGCTTGGCAGCTCTGCATTGCGGATGATGCGTCGCCCGCGCCGCACGTGGCTGCATTGCTTTCTCAAGCAGCGGCCAGCGATCCACGGATCGTTGTTCTTTATCGCCCAAGCAACGGTCATATTTCCGAAGCGTCGAATAGCGCGCTGACCCTCGCCAAGGGGTCGTTTGTCGCCCTGCTTGATCACGACGACGAACTGCATCCGGACGCGCTGCTGCGCGTGGCCGAAGCCATTGGCCGAAACCCCGAGGTCGGTGTTCTGTATTCGGATGAGGACAAGATCGACGAACAGGGTCGCCGCTACGAGCCCTACTTCAAGCCGCGCTTCGATTTGGATCTGCTGCTAGGTCAAAACTGCATTTCTCATCTTGGCGTTTATCGCAGCACCTTGATGCGTGAGGTCGGCGGCTTTCGCAAAGGGCTGGAAGGCTCGCAGGACTGGGATTTGGCGCTGCGCTGCATCGAGCGCTGCGGCCCCGAAAATGTGGTGCATCTGCCTTTCGTGCTGTACCACTGGCGCTCGATCGAAGGTTCCACCGCACTGGATGTGTCGGCAAAGACCTATGTTCTCGAAGCGGGGCGTCGTGCCGTCTCTGAACACTTGCAGCGGGTCCTTGTAGAGGCGGAGGTGACGATCCTTGCCGGAGGGCATTTGGCGGTTCGGCGTGCTTTGCCGGTCCTTCCACCGAAAGTGAGCATTGTGGTGCCGACGCGTGATCGCGTTGACTTGCTCCGGCAGTGCGTCGACAGCGTGCTGCAGCGTTCGACCTACCCCGACATTGAATTGATCATCGTTGACAACAACAGCGAAGAAAGCAGCACGTTTGCCTATCTAGAGAACGTGGTGACCGACCCTCGCGTCAAAGTGCTGAAGTATCCAAAGCCCTTCAATTATTCAGCGATCAATAATTTCGCCGTGCGGCATGCCACGGGCGAGGTGCTGTGTCTCCTCAACAATGACATTGAGGTCATTTCGCCTGCTTGGCTTGAAGAAATGGTGTCTCACGCCTTGCGCCCCGACGTCGGTGCGGTGGGGGCGATGCTGTACTACCCGGATGACACCATCCAGCATGGCGGCGTGCTGCTCGGCTTCTCGGGCGTCGCGGGCCACCTCTATGCCGGCTGGCCGCGTGGTCACGGCGGACATATGGGGCGTGCGCGACTGGTGCAGCGCCTGAGCGCGGTCACTGCGGCCTGCTTGGTCGTGCGTCGTGGACTGTGGGATGAGTTGGCGGGCTTGGACGAGGCCCTCGGGGTCGCTTTCAATGACATCGATTTTTGCCTGCGTCTGGATGCCGCGGGCTACGCGAATCTCTGGACGCCGCATGCCGAGCTTTACCATCACGAGTCGGCGTCGCGAGGAAAGGAAGACACGGCGGAGAAGCAGGAACGATTCAAGTCGGAAGTGGACTTCATGCTGCAGCGCTGGGGCGCGCGATTGGCCGACGATCGGGCCTACAACCCCAATCTATGCCTCACTTCGACACCCTTCGCATTGGCCACGCCGCCTCGCATCCAGCGCTAGTGGTTGGTCGACGCTCAGGAATAGCCCGAAAGTCCAGTGAGATCGAGCGCCGCCGCGGAAGAGGGGTCGTTATGATGGCGGCAGTCCATCCCGCAGGCTGACCACCAATGACGTCATCGAATACTGCCGCAGCACCTCAGCGCGGCAAGCTTTACCCCTCTGCCGCTGCGGCACTGTCGGGCCTCGTTGCCGATGGCCAAACGCTCGCCGTGGGCGGCTTTGGTCTCTGCGGTATCCCTGAGGCCCTGATCGCCGCCTTGCGCGATTCAGGAGTGAAAGACCTCACGGCGATTTCCAACAACGCCGGCGTCGATGGCTTTGGATTGGGGCAACTGCTGTCCACGCGGCAGATTCGCCGGATGATCTCGAGTTACGTCGGCGAGAACAAAGAGTTCGAACGTCAGTACCTTGCCGGCGAGCTGGAGCTGGAGTTCAACCCGCAGGGCACGCTTGCCGAGCGACTGCGTGCGGGCGGTGCCGGCATTCCGGCGTTCTACGTGCGCACCGGCTACGGCACGATCGTGGCCGAAGGTAAAGAGACGCGGCAGTTTGGCGAGCACTGGTACGTCATGGAAACCGCCCTGCAGGCCGACGTGTCCTTGGTGAAGGCGTGGAAGGCCGATGCCTCGGGCAACTTGGTATTCCGCAAGACCTCGCGCAACTTCAATCCGGCCTGCGCCATGGCCGGAAAGGTCTGCGTCGTCGAAGTGGAGGAGTTGGTGGAGGTGGGGGCGATTGACCCCGACCATGTGCACCTGCCCGGCATTTATATCGACCGCATCGTGGTCAACGCCACGCCGGAAAAACGCATCGAGCAGCGCACGACGCGCGACGGAGGTAAGTGAGATGGCCTGGACCCGCGATGAGATGGCGAAGCGTGCTGCTGCCGAATTGACCGATGGCGCATATGTGAACTTGGGCATCGGCCTCCCCACTTTGGTGGCCAATCACATTCCCGAGGGGATGGACGTTTGGCTGCAAAGCGAGAACGGACTGTTGGGCATTGGGCCTTTCCCCACTGAAAGTGAAGTGGATGCGGACCTGATCAACGCCGGCAAACAAACCGTCACGGCGCGGCCTGGCGCCAGCTTTTTTGGCAGTCACGACAGCTTTGGGATGATTCGCGGCGGACACATCGACTTGGCCATTCTGGGCGCCATGCAGGTGACCGACCAAGGCGATCTCGCCAACTGGATGGTGCCGGGCAAGATGGTGAAGGGCATGGGCGGCGCGATGGATTTGGTGGCGGGCGTCAAGCGCGTGGTGGTGCTGATGGAGCACACCGCGAAGGGCGGCGACCACAAGATTCTTCCGCAATGCACGCTGCCGCTGACCGGCGTTGGCGTGGTCAACCGAATCATTACCGAGCTCGGCGTGTTCGATGTGGGCCCCAAAGGGCTCCGCGTGGTTGAACTCGCACCGGGTGTGGCGATGGATGAGGTCTTGGAAAAGACGGGAACGCCGATCGTCGCGTAAGTCATCCCAGCCTGAGCGGACGAATTGAGCCCTGTCGGGCGCTAGACTCTGTGTGATGGAATGGAATGCCTTGTCGCCAGCACGCTGGCTCGTTCGAGGACTGGCGATTTTGTCGCTGGTCTTGCCTTGCGCATTGCGCGCCGAGAGTGCGCTGCCGGCGCCACTTCATGCCGTCGATGAGCTCGCCATTACGTCCGATCAGGACGAACTTCGTGGCACGGGCTGGTTTTTCTCATCGGACCCGACGCAGCGGGTGGCGATGATTCAACTGGAAGGAGCGGATTTCTCGGCGCGCGTGCCGATTGAAGTGGTACGACGTCCAGATGTCGCGCAGTCCTTGGATCGTGTCGAGGCTCTGGAATCGGGCTGGCGTTTTGCTGTCTCGACGGATGAGGCGGGGATGCCTGAAGGTCCTCTGGCTTTGCGTTTCCTCGATGCCGAGGGCCTTGTTCTCGGCGAGGCGAGCGCCGTTCCCCTGATCCGTTTAGCGCGCGAATCGGGTGCGCCTCGGCACTGGGCTTTTGCGCTGCTCGTCTCCGCGATGCTGCTTTTGGGACTTCTCGCCCGTGGCTTCCGCACAAACTCGCCGACGCCAAGAACCCTGAGTGACCCCGCCAGAAACACGCGTCGCCCAGCGGTCTTTTCGGCTGGGATTATTCTGGCGTGTGCAGTGGTCATTGGTGCCGTGACGCCGCCGTTTCAGTCACCGGATGAGTTTGACCATGTGGAACGCGCCTACGGTCTATCGCAGGGGCACGTGCGGCTGGCCACGCCAGAAGGATCGGTCTCTGGTGTTTGGGTGGACGACGGCCTTCTTGCTTATATGGCGAGATTTAGTTCGCTCCCGGCGAATCCCGATACTCGGTTAGAGCGCGAGAAGGCAGCATCGTCTTTGGAGATCGCTTGGGCCGGCTCGAAGACCTTTAGCGGTGCGCCCGGAACGGGTTACTACCTGCCATTGATTTACCTCCCTCAGGCGGCGGCGCTTGCGGTGGGCGAGAGGCTGGGTATCAGTGTTGATGCCAGCTATCGACTCGCTCGCCTTTCATCGGGAGGCGCCGCTGCGCTGCTCCTCTTCGCTGCGTTCATGCGTTGGCAACCGTCTGTTCTCGTCATGGCTCTACTTCTCATGCCAATGACTCTGTTTCAGTGGGCGGGTGCCGGCATTGATGCCCTGTCGATTGGGGCCGCCGCGCTGGCGATTGCACTGTGGCTGGAAACTGCGCAGCCGGGCTTTGAGCCGAGCGCGCGTCGAATCCTTGCGGTCTCTTTGCTGATTGTCGTGGTCGTTGGCTGCCGCTTTCACTTGGCGCCCTTGCTCATCATCCCGCTCCTGATGCTGCGACGCCTCGGCGTCGGCGGGATGCTGATGGGCTTTGTGCCCACCCTGATTATCGGCGCGTGGGTCGCCTTCGCTCTGCTTTCGACCCAGCACCCCAGTACGGCGGAGATGTCGGTGCTTGATCGACTGCTTGCGTATGCCGCGGAACCTTCGCGACTCGTCGAGGTGTTTTGGATGACGGCTACGACGCCGGCCATTACGGAGTTCTATGGACGCTCTTTCGTCGGCGTTCTTGGCTGGTTGGATACGGCACTGCCGGACGCCATGTATGCCGCATGGGGCGCGCTGCTGGCTGCCGCCGCCGCGTGGACGCTTGCAGTCGCTGATTGGCGGAGTCTCCGAACTCACCATGTGCTGTTGATGGTCATGGCCATGGGCTCGGCTCTGCTGGTCCCGATGCTGCTCTTGCTGATGTGGACGCCCTTCGATGCACAGACCATTGACGGTGTGCAGGGGCGTTACTTCCTGCTTCCCGCCATGCTGTTGGCGATGGCGATACCGCCGGCTCGCCAAAACGGGTCGCAATGGGT
>JBBQIA010000028.1:0-11998 GCA_038324485.1 Lysobacterales bacterium | reverse complement strand
GCGCGATGCGCTGCGGGCGCACGGCATTACGGCGCCACCCCTCGCCCTGTATTCGAAACTTCCGTTCGATCTCAATGCCCATCAGCGCCCCTTCCCTTCGCGACGTTCAAACACCGCGATCGACTCGACGTGAGCCGTCTGCGGAAACATGTCCATGACGCCCGCACCCATCAGGGTGTAGCCGCGCTCTTTGACGAGGAAGCCGGTGTCTCGGGCCAGCGAACCCGGATGACAGCTGACATAAACGATGCGCGAAATGTTTTTCAGCGGCAGCTGCGCCAGCACTTCAGCAGCGCCCGCACGCGGCGGGTCGATCAGCAGCTTGTCGAAGCCATCGCGCATCCACGGCTCGTCCGAAAGGTCCTTGGCTAAATCCGCGGAAAAGAAACGCGCATTCGGCAGGCCGTTGGCTTCGGCGTTTTGTCGCGCGCGGGCCACCAGCCCGGCATCGCCCTCCACGCCCACCACATCGAAACCAAGCTTGGCGATCGGCAACGTGAAATTACCCAAGCCGCAAAACAGATCCAGCACGCGTTCACCGGGCTTCAAATCGAGCAGCGCGATCGCGCGGTCGATCATCTTGCGATTGAGCCCCGCGTTCACTTGAATGAAGTCGAGCGGACGGAATTGCATGCGCACGTCGTATTCCGGCATCTCGAAGGCAAGGTCGACCTCCACCGGCCAGAGCGGAGCGACGGTGTCGACACCACCCGGCTGCAAGAACACCGCCACCGACTCGGCTTTGGCGAAGGCCACCAAGCGTTCGCGATCGGCCTCAGACAGCGCCTCCATGTGACGAAACACCAAAGCGAGTACGCCGCTTTCGCGCGACTCACCGCCGTCTAAGGCCCCGTCACCGGCAATGAATTCGATCTGCGGAATCAGGCGGCGGCCGTCCAAGGACGCAACCAAGGTCGAAAGCGCGGGAAGCCGCTGCCCCAGGCCCGGAATGACCGTGTGGCACTCTGCCAAATCCGCCACGAAGCGCGGGTCAATCTCGCGAAACCCGACCAAAGCTTTGCCCTTCTTCTCGACCCAACGCACCGACAAGCGGCCCTTGCGTCGATAGCCCCACTGCACGTCGCGAATGGGCTCGAACCACTCGCGCGGCGCAACAGCGCCAATGCGCGTCATGTTTTCGCGCAGCACCTGGGCCTTGGCCTCGATTTGCTTGTGCTCGTCGAGATGCTGCAACACACAGCCGCCGCAGGTGCCGAAATGCGGGCAGCGCGGGGGTATTCGATCCGGCGAAGCCTCCAGCACCTCAAAGGCCACCGCTTCGTCGTAATGACGGCTGCTTGCCGTTTGCTTGGCGCGGACACGCTCGCCGGGCAGCGCGCCTGCCACGAAGACCGCCTTGCCCTCAATGCGCCCCACACCGCGTCCGTCGTGGGTAAGGCCATCAATGGCAATCTCGAAATCGGGAGTCAGTCGCTGCCGTTGTCGCGCCACGGGATGCTCAAAAAGAAACGGGGCGGAATTGTCTCATTCCGCCCCGTCCGTGTCCCTGATCGCTCGCGCGCTTAACGCGTCACGGGCTTACTTTTGCTTCCAGCTGCCCGCGCTGTCTTGATACCACCAGCCGCTGCGCGCCTGCGTCACCCACTCTTTCGCAAAGGTCTGACGAATCTGCTCTTCCCACTCAGGATGACCGTTGGCCACCGCGATCTCGCGATAGACCGCGGCCCGATCGCGATTCTCTTCGGCCACCGCCTGATTGGCCGCCGTGCGCTGCGCCAGCGAGACTTTCGCCGGGTCGCGCAAAACGATCATTCCGTCATTGCCAAAGCCTAAGGCGCCGGCGTCGAACAGCGCCGCCAAGGTGCCCTGAAAACGCTCAGCCATGCGCTGCTGAATTGCCTGAATGGCCGGCGTGCGAATGCGGATATCGACGTTTTGCTGGGCCTGCGCGTCGCTGATCAAAAACCCAATCGGATCGAACCGCAATTCGGTATGGGAGAAGACGCGCGCCGGAGTAGCGGCCTCGCCGCGCAGGGTAGCGTTCACCCACGCGCTGGTGTTGTTCGGGGCGGCGTCGCGATGCGCCATGCCGCCTCCGGTGTTGTCTTCGGCCGCGGCGCCAATCACGTCTTCCACAAAGGCTTCAGCGGCCTCCTGCACCTCGGCAGCGGGGAAATACACGTTGATGGTCACGCAGGAGGCGAGCAGAACGACCGGAAGCAGCAGGGCCGAACAGCGAAGGGGAGAGAAGCGCATGTCGATCACCAAGGGTCGAGGGTCGTTCGTCGATCCTAACGCTCATTGCCCACTCATCAAGCCCCCGTCGCCGGCGCAATGCCGCCCGCGTTCAGCGAAGGCCTTAGTCGATACGAAGGGTGTCGCCCTCGGTCGCATCGCGAAGACGCGTGACCAATGTGGGCCAATCGACGGTACGGCGAAAACCGACGACTTCGATTCGCGGCAGGCCACGGCCTTCGACGATGAGGTAGCCAGCGCCGCGTTTTTTCAGGCCGGTCATCGCGCAGCGGTTGTCCTTCAGCACGCAGCCAATGCCGATGCGGTCGTAGCCGAAGTCATCGAAAATGCGCAGCACCTGTGCCTGCAGGCCGGCCACCAGCCCCGAGCCGCCCAAGTCGGAAATGTCTTGCACCGCGCGCTGGCTAATTCGCCGACGCCCGTCCCACTGGCGATCGGTCAGCAAGCGCGCATCAAAGGCCACCGGCGTCCAATCCACCAGCCGCAGATCGCGCAGGCGGCCGTCGAGTCGACCGGTGATTTCTCCGAAGCCGAATGCACGGGTCAGCGGCGCGAGGTCGATGTCGGAAAAACGCACGTTTGCGGCCAGCGAGGGGGCGACGCCAAACGGACGCTCCAGCGCGAGTGAGTCGATGCGCACCTCACCGCCGAACAAGGCCATGGCCAGACCGCCGTCAAAGCTCACCTGATTATTTTCATAGATCGCATTCGGCAAAGCGCCGTCGATGGTGCCCTCGAAGGCGGGCCACCCAAGCCGCTGAGACAGGCTGCCCAAGTTCAGCGCCTTGACCCCGACGCCCATTTCGATGCGCAGCGGCTGCTCACCGCGCGGCGGACGCCACACGAAACGGTCTAGTGAGAGCTCGCCGCCCAGCATTCCGGCGCGCATGGGCTCGGAGAGGCTGAGCTGGCCCTCGCGGCTTTGAAAGGCCAAAGATCCCGAATCAATACCGATGCCGTATAGCGCGGCGGCGGCCCAGCTGATCCGGCTATCCGCGACGGTGGCGTCGCGCGACCAGCGCAAGTCACCCGAAAGGCCCCCCAAGGTGAACCGGCCTTGCGGATCGACGGCATAGGTGTCGGTCACTTCGACCTCGAGCGTCGAGAGCCCTTCCTCATCAAAAGCCACGACGCCCGCACCGCGACCGCCCAACTGCAGGCCGCCAAAACCGGCCGGGGCCAACACGCCATCGAGGTATCGCGTCCGCAGCTCGGCCAAATCGGCGCTTCTTGAGCGCGCCGTCAGCGCCAGCAGTGCCCCGTCCGCAGACAACTCGGCATCCCCATCGGCACGCAGCACGTTGCCGTCCTCCCAGCGCCACTCGGAGAGGCGCCAACGGCCGTCTTCCTTCGATGCCGCGACCAGCGCGACGTCGATACCGCCCTCGGGCACGGCTACGTAAATCGGACTGACCAGCAGTTCACCCGCATCAATCCGACCTCGAACTGAAATGGTTTGCGTCGTCGAGCGCTCCTCGTAGCGCACAGCCAGCGGCAGGCGGAGGCCTGCCCCGGCCAGATCACCTGCCGGCGTATCGAAGGCCAGCCCGTCGAGGCGCGCGTCGCCCGTCACGCTCAACGCGTCCGCCTCCGCATCCACCCTGAGCTTTGCGCTGAGGCTGCCGTCGCTGAAGCGGCCATCGGCCCAAACCTGCTTGATGAAATCGGAAAACCACGCCACCGGCAGGTTCTTAACCTCGACGCCCCAAGGCGAGGCCACGTCCTTCGTCACCGCCGCCATCCGACGCCCCTGCGTCCAGCGCAGGCCCGTGCGTGCGGTCGACAAATCCACCGCCAGTCGCCCGGCGGCCTTGCCGTCCCGCTGCAGAGGGCCATCGCAGACCAAGGGTTCAAGAGTCTTCAACTCATCGCAGCGCCAGGCCAAGCGTGACCACTGCACGTCGACCGCAGGAACGTCCAGGCTGCCGACCGTGATCTCCAGACTCATGGGGTCGGCAGCGTCGTTACCGCCCTCCAGCGTGACGCCCACCGACTGCAGCGAGCCGCCTTCGATGTCCACCCGCTCCACCGCCATCGACAGCCGTCGCGCCGCGTCGGCGGACGCAGGCCAGCACGCGAGGCAGAACAGAGCAATAAGCAGCAGGCGAAGGGTCAGCATTTTCCTATTGTGGCGTGGCGTCGGGGGTCGCATTCTCCGCGCATCGTGTGCATCACGGAGGAAGCATGAGCCTACGCCTGTTGATCGTCGAGGATGACCCGGCCAGCCGCGAGTTCGCGCGCAGCGCCTTGGCGCCCTTCGGCGACGTGCACACCGCCCGCACTCTTGCCGAGGCCGGCGAGTGCTGCGCTGAGCACGTGTACGACCTGCTGCTGCTGGACGTTGCCCTGCCCGATGGCCAAGGCGACGGTTGGCTGGCCCGCCAGCGCGCGCTGGGCAATCGCACGCCGGCCGTAGCCCTGACCGCCGAACTCGACCCCGACCGACGTCGGCGCTTGATGGCCAGCGGCTTCGCCGAGGCCTTGGGCAAGCCGCTCTCGGAGCCCGCCCTTCGCGAAGCGCTGGCGTTTTGGCTGGGCAGCGAAGCCGCGGACTGGGACGACGCCCAAGCACTGCGGGCCCTCGGCGGCTCGCAAGAAACCTTGCTTCGCATGCGCCGCCTGTTCATTGACGAGCTTCCACATCAGCGCAAGCGCATCGTCGATGCCCTCGCCGCCGACGATCGGGCTGGTCTGCGAAGCGTTCTGCATCAGATGCGTGCGGGCTGCGGCTTCGTGGGGGCCATCACCCTGATGGAGATGGTCGAATTGCTGCACGGCAGCCCCGACAACGCCGAGGCGGCCGCCGAGCTACTCCGCCGGATCGACGCCAGCCTGCGCGACGCCCGGGCCTGAGGCGGCCGCGGGACGATCAGCGGCACCCGCCGCGAAGCGCGCCACGTCGGTCATCAGGCTCCAGGCTTTTAGCGGCTTGCCGCCCAAGTGGTGGGCCAGCACCGCGCGCAAAGCGCGCCGCAATTCTGCAAGTTCCTCAAGAGGGGGGCAGCGGTCTTCGGCCAAGGCCATCAACGCGCTGCCTCGCACGCTGTCCGCGGCGTGACTGCGGTCGCGCCATGGCCCGTGCTCGGGATCGATGCGATAGCGGGCGGCGGGGTCGAGCGTCTCGCCGTCGGCGCCCGCGCCCCAAGGCAAGCCGAGCCCCAGCGCTTCCAGCAGGTCACGCTCAAAACGGCGCAGGCACCAGGCCAAAGGCAGAGGCGACGCCAGTTCGGCACGCAGCGCGGCGTAGCGCTCGAAAACCTCGGGCACGGCGTCCTGTCTGGGCAGCAGGCGCAGCATCAGTTCATGCACGTAAAAACCAGCGAGCGCCGCATCACCGCTATGGCGCGGCGCCGCGTCCAGCGCTTCCCAGCGCTCTAAGGTCCACAACTCACCACGCTGCACAGCGGCGCATTCCAGCGATTGCCATGGCTGCAAAGCGGCACGTTGAGCCTGCTTTTTGCCGCCGCGCACGCCGCGCGCGACGGCGCCGACTCGGCCGTAGGACTCCGTCAGTAGCTCGACCAACAGACTGGTTTCTCGCCACGGCCGCGCGTGAAGCACGAACGCACGCTCGCCCACAATGCGCACGGCGGGGGCCCTATCGCATCCGCTGACGGCCAGCCCGTGGCATGGCGGGGCTTACTCGCCGTAGCCGAACTGACGCAGCGCCGACTCGTCGTCGGCCCAACCCTCGCGCACGCGCACCCAGGTCTGCAAAAAGACTTTCCGGCCGAACAACTTTTCCATCGAGATGCGGGCGGCGCTGCCAATCAGCTTGAGCAACTCGCCGCCTTTGCCAATGACAATGGCTTTCTGGCCGTCGCGCTCGACCCAGATGACCGCTGCAACCATCAGCTTGGCGCCTTCTTCTTCAAACTTTTCAATCTCGACCGTCGTCGAATACGGCACTTCTTGCCCCAGTTTACGCATCAGCTGCTCGCGAACCAGCTCCGCGGCCAAGAAGCGCTCGCTGCGGTCAGTGATCTCGTCTTCGGCAAACAGCGGCGGCGACTCAGGCAGCAGGGCCAATAGGCTCTTGATCAGCGGACGCAGGCCGTCTTGCTTGCGCGCGGCGATGGGATGCACGGCAGCAAAAACGCGGTCCTTGGTGACTTCGGCGATGAAGGGCAGCAGCGCGGCTTTCTCCAGCAGCTTGTCGACCTTGTTGATCACCAACACGATCGGCACGCCGGCATCGCTGAGCACCTTGTAGGCCAAGCTGTCTTCGTCGGTCCAGCGACCGGCCTCGACCACAAGAGCCGCACCGTCGACGTCCTCGACTGCGCCGCGCGCCGCGCGATTCATGTAGCGGTTCATCGCGCGACCGCCTTGGTCGCGATGCAGGCCGGGCGTGTCCACCAGCGCGATCTGACCGTCTTGGAAGGTCGCAATGCCGAGCAGTCGATGACGGGTGGTCTGCGGCTTCGGCGAGACGATGCTCACCTTGGCGCCGACCAGTGCGTTCACGAGGGTCGACTTGCCGACGTTCGGGCGGCCGAGGACGGCCACGGTGCCCGCGCGGTGCGCGGTTTCGATATCAAGGGTTGCGCTCATGGCGCCAGTGTAACGAAGCGGCCGCCCTTGGCGTCGAACGCGTTCAGGGAGCGCTGGGTTCCGCGTCCAAAGAGCCCTTCTTAGGGTGCTCGGCCTCCAGAAGCGCCAGCAGAGCGCGAGCCGAGGCCTGCTCGGCATTTCGCAGCGAACTGCCCTCGCCGTCCACCTCGCGCTCGGGCTCGCCGGCTTTGGCCCGCACCAAAAAATGTCGGGCGTGAGCTGGGCCCTGCGCTTCCATCAGCGTGTATTCGGGTCGGTCCCACTGGCGGCCCTGAAGCCATTCCTGCAGGCGCGTCTTGGGGTCTTTCTCGACTTTTCCGACCGGCATGGCGGCCAGACCCGCCTCGAACCAAGGCAGCACCGCGATTCGGCACGCCGGCAGGCCACCATCGAGGTAAATCGCCCCAACGATCGCCTCAAGGGCGTCAGCCAAGATGGAATCACGGTGGCGCCCGCCCGATTTCATCTCGCCAGGGCCCATCACCAATCGGTCGCCAACGCCCAAAGTGCGGGCGATCTCGGCCAAAAACGATTCGCGAACCAGGCTCGACCGCGCGCGGGTGAGAGCGCCTTCGTCGGAAGCCGCCCAGCGGCGGTGCAGGGCCTCGGCCATCAGCAGGGCCAGCACCGCGTCGCCGAGGAACTCCAGACGCTCGTTGTGCGGCATGCCGGCGCTGCGATGCCGCAGCGCCTTCTCTAAAAGACTCGGGTCGGCAAACGGATGGCCGAACTGGTCTTTCAAGAGACCACCGTGGCTCAGGGCTTGCCGATCGGCGTCGTGTGATTGAACTTGGCCACGAAATCCAAGTTGTAGATCAGCTCGCGACGGATCTCGTAGTTCAGCACGAGGTTCAAATTGTCGCCCTCGCGCACCACGCGGATGAATTCCGGCTTGTAGTTCGCGGCGTAATCGATGGTCATCTGGCGATCCATCGACCGTCGGATCGTCGCGATATCTGCCGATGTGGCTTCAGCGGCCACTTTATTCACCGCGCTGCGGATCGAGTTGTACTCGAGGTACACCGGGCCGATCTTCATGCCAAGAAACAGAAAGAACCCGCCAACGGCGAGGACGATGATGAAGCCGATAAAGCTGATGCCGCTTTGACGATGGCGCATGGAACACTCCAAAACTGAAGGGGGCGAGACGCCGTTACTGGATACTGTTGCCCATTCGACGCCAATCGAAGCTGTCGACGCAAGCCCAGTTTGAGCAATTCAGCCAGATGAGGTCGGCCCGGCCGGCCAGATTCTCAGCCGGCACGAAGCCCCAGAAGCGGCTGTCATCGGAGGCGACGCGGTTGTCGCCCATCACGAAATAGTGGCCTTCCGGCACGACAAAACGGCCGTTTCCGCGCATGCCCTGACGATTCCACTTGTCCAGAATGGCGTGCTCTTTGCCGGGAGCCAGGGCTTCCTGCAGGCGCGTCGCGCCGGTCATTTCGATGGCGGCTGGGGCGCCGACGCCCACGTAGATGTCTTCCGGGCCATAGGCCAGCGGCACGCCATTGATCGCCAAACGGTTGTCCAGCACGTCGATGGTGTCGCCCGGCAGGCCGATGACGCGCTTGATGTAATCCGTCCCCACCGGCGGATCAAACTCCGAAACCGGCTTGCGGCCAGGATAGCGAAACACCGCCACGTCGCCGCGCTCGGGCTGTCCGGTTTCGAACACCACCGTATTGCTGACCGGCAGGCGAACGCCGTAAGCGAACTTATTGACGAGGATGAAGTCGCCGATGAGCAGGGTCGGCATCATCGAGCTGGACGGAATGCGGAAGGGCTCGTAGACGAAGCTGCGCAGGCACAAAACGATCGCCAGCACCGGAAACAGCGAGGCAAAGAAGTCCACGGTTTCGTTGGGCTTGTCGCCGGCCAAAGTGCGACGCTTGGCCAGCACCGCTTTATCAAGGATCCAAAACACCCCGCAAACCAGAGTGAGAACCGTGAGGATCAGGGCGAAATCAAGCTTCACGCAGCGTCCTTATTTCGAATTATTGTCGGACTGCAGGACGGCCAAGAAGGCTTCCTGAGGGATTTCCACGCGGCCAAATTGCTTCATCCGCTTCTTGCCCTCTTTCTGCTTCTCGAGCAGCTTTTTCTTGCGGCTGGCGTCGCCGCCATAGCACTTCGCCAAGACGTTTTTGCGCAGGGCCTTGACCGTCGAGCGCGCGATGATCTGCGAACCCACCGCAGCCTGGATCGCCACGTCGAACATTTGCCGGGGAATCAGCTCGCGCATGCGCTCGCAGAGGTCGCGACCGCGGCGATCGGCCTGAGCGCGATGCAGGATCAGCGACATTGCGTCCACGCGATCGCCATTGATCAGCACGTCCACGCGCACGAACGGACCGGCCTCGAAGCGCAAGAAGTGATAATCGAGCGAGGCGTAACCGCGCGACACCGACTTCAGACGGTCGAAGAAATCCAGCACCACTTCAGCCATCGGCAGCTCATAGGCGATTTGCACCTGCCCGCCCATGTAGGTGATGCCCACTTGGCTGCCGCGCTTTTCTTCGCACAGCTTGATGATGTTGCCGATGTATTCCTCGGGCGTGAGGATGTTGGCGCGAATAATCGGCTCGCGAATTTCTTCGACCTTGTTGGCCGAAGGCAGTCGCGAGGGGTTATCGAGCTTCACCACGGTGCCGTCGGTTTGCAGCAGTTCGTACACGACCGTCGGCGCGGTAGTGACGAGGTCGAGGTCGTACTCGCGCTCTAAGCGCTCCTGCACGATTTCCATGTGCAGCATGCCAAGGAAGCCGCAGCGGAACCCGAAGCCCATCGCCTCTGAGCTTTCCGGCTCGAATTGAAGGGCCGCGTCGTTGAGGCGCAGTTTTTCCAGCGCCTCGCGCAGCGCCGGGTAGTCGTCGGCCGCGGTCGGGAACAGGCCGGCGAACACGCGCGGCTGCATAGTCTGAAAGCCCGGCAAGGGCGACGTGGCGGGATCGCGCGCGGAAGTGAGCGTGTCGCCCACCGGCGCGCCGTGCACGTCTTTGATCGAGGCGTTGATCCAGCCCACTTCGCCGGGAAGCAGCGCGTCTTTGTTTTTCCGCTTCGGCGTGAACACGCCCACGGCGTCGACTTCGTGGACGCGCCCGGTCGACATCACCAGCAGCTTGTCGCCCTTGCGAATCTCGCCCTGCATCACGCGCACCAGCGACACGACGCCCAGATAATTGTCGAACCACGAGTCGATGATCAGCGCTTGGAGCTTGTCGCTCTCGCGCTTCACCGGCGGCGGAATGCGCGCCACGATGGCTTCGAGCACGGCGCGAATATTCAGGCCGGTTTTGGCCGAAATGGACACGGCGTCGGTGGCGTCGATGCCGATCACGGCCTCAATCTCGGCCCTGACGCGTTCGACATCGGCCGTCGGCAGATCGATCTTGTTCAGCACCGGCACCACTTCGAGGCCCTGCTCGACGGCGGTGTAGCAGTTCGCCACCGATTGCGCTTCAACGCCTTGTGCGGCGTCCACTACCAGCAGTGCGCCTTCGCAGGCCGCCAGCGAGCGGCTGACTTCGTAGCTGAAGTCGACGTGGCCGGGCGTGTCGATGAAGTTGAGCTGGTAGGTCTGGCCGTTGTCGGCCGTGTACGGCAGCGACACCGACTGCGCTTTGATGGTGATGCCGCGCTCGCGCTCGATCGGATTCGAGTCGAGCACCTGCGCCTCCATTTCGCGGGCTTCGAGCCCGCCGCAAAGCTGGATGATGCGATCGGCCAAGGTCGACTTGCCATGGTCGACGTGGGCGATGATGGAGAAGTTGCGAATGTGCTGCATGAGCTCAACGAAGGGGCGGCGAGGCAAGCCGGCGATTATCGCATACGGCCCGCCTCGCCCTTCGTCACGGCTTAGGGCATCGGCAGTTCGACGAACCCTGTGCTGCTGGCGTTTCGCACCAGCAGACGCAGGGTGTCGCCCCGCTTCACCTTGGCCATGGCCTGATTAAAGGCCTGCGGCGTGGCCACGTCGGTGCCGTTGACGGCCAGCACTACGTCGCCAGGACTCAGTCCGGCCTGACGGGCCATGCCATTGCCGATCCGAGCAATGCGCACGCCTTCGCCGCTGCGCAGGCCGAAACGCTGCCGAGTGGCAGCGTCCACGGGCTCGGCCGCGAGGCCCAGCGCGTTGACGGGTGCGGCCGGGGTGGGCGCCGTGACCGGAGCTGGGGCCGCAGCCGTCGCGCCCTCCAAATCGTCCAGCACCACGGCCAAGTTCTGGCTTCCGCCATCGCGACGCACGCTCACCGTGGCGCGACTGCCGGGCGCCAGCAGACCCACCTGCGGCGGCAGGTCGGAGGCATTGAGGATTTCTCGACCGTTGAAGGCCGTGATGACGTCGCCGGGGCGAATGCCGGCCTTGTCGGCGGCGCTGCCGTTCCCGACGCTGCTGACGAAGGCGCCGACCGGACGCGACAGGCCCAGCTCTTGGGCACGCTCACGGGTCACTTGACCAATCTGCACCCCAAGAATGCCGCGGCGCACTTCGCCGTTTTCGCGCAGTTGGCGGGCGGTGTTCATGGCCACGTCGACCGGAATCGCGAAGCTCACGCCAATGTAGCCACCGGTGTTGCTAAAAATCTGCGAGTTCACGCCCACCACTTCACCGCGCACATTTAACAGCGGGCCGCCGGAGTTGCCGCGATTAATCGCGACATCCGTCTGGATGAAGGGCACGTACTGCTGGCCCGGATCCATGCTTCGGCGGTTGATGCCCGACACCACGCCGGCCGTCACCGAATAGTCGAAGCCGAAGGGCGAGCCGATGGCCACGACCCACTGGCCGGGCTTCAGGCTGTCCGCATCCCCGATCTTTGCCGCAGGCAAGCCGCGGGCCTCGACCTTCAACACGGCAATGTCCGACAGCGGGTCAGAGCCGACCACTTTGGCGGTCAGCTCGCGGCGATCGCTAAAACGCACGATGACCGAGTCGGCGCCCTCCACCACGTGGTGGTTGGTGATGATGTAGCCGTCGCTGCTGGTGACGAAGCCGGTGCCCTGCGACACCCCGCCGCGCTGCTGTGGCTGCGGCATGCCGGGGCCGATGAAGCGGCGAAACATTTCGGGAATGGCCTGATCTTCCGCCTGAGCCTGCGGGCCATTCGCCGAACCCGGTGAGCTCGTGGCTTCGATGTTGACGACGGTGGGGGTGACTTGCTCGACCAAACGGGTGAAGTCGGGCAGCTGCACCAAGGGCGCCGCCGCTGGCGTGGCCGCAGCACTC
>JBBQIA010000027.1:0-12019 GCA_038324485.1 Lysobacterales bacterium | reverse complement strand
GAGGTAGCGGATTCCGCGCCGATGCGAGGCCCAAAGCGCCACTCCAGCCCCGCAAGCGGTGTTGCACGTTGACCTTTACCCCTGATCTCTATGAAGTGCAGGCACTTCACGCGCGGGGAGACGCGTCTCAATGATCTGGGTACTGGCCTTTGTGGGCGCGCTGTTTGGCGCAATGGTGGCAAGCGAAGAGCGCGGGCTGTTCGGTTTCGTTGCCGGATTTTCCGTCGTCGTGGCCTTGGGGCTGATCCAACGGCAGGCGCGGCGGATCGATGCGCTCGAAGTATCCCTGTCCACCCTGCTCTCTCGCCCAAACCCAGAATTGCGCAGCGCCGCGGCGCCAAATCTGACGTCGGCAACATCGGCACCCGCGACGCCAGAGCCCAGCGTTTCGGAGCCCGCGCGCCCCTCCCCGACGCCAAGCGCCATATTCGAGCCGCCGCCGGCCACTGCAGAGTCGCCGCGCCCAGCCGGCGCCGTCAGTGCCGAACCTCCGCCTATTCCGATGCCGACCATGACGGCTGCGTCAGCCCCCTCCGCAGCGCGAACCACGCCGCGAGCCACGGTGCGCGAGCCCGCGGCGCCGGACCCCGCCGACCGAATCATCGAAGCCCTGCGCCGCTTCTTCTTTGAAGGCAATGTGCCGGTGAAGCTCGGCCTACTGGTGTCGCTTTTTGGCGTCGGCGCGCTGGTGCGCTATGCCGCCAGCGCCGGCTGGCTCACCGTGCCGGTCTCGGTGCGCTTGGCCGGTATCGCGCTGGCCGGCGTGGCGCTGCTCGTCTATGGGCTCAAGCAGGCGCGGCTGCGGCCGGCATTCGGCCTGAGTCTGCAGGGCGGCGCCATCGGCATTCTGTTGTTGACCGTGTTTGGCAGCTACCGCGTGCCGGGCCTGATGCCCGCCGGGCTGGCCTTTGCGCTGGTGCTGGTGCTGGTGGCCGGCGCTGCGGTGTTGGCCATTCGCCAAAATGCCGTCTGGCTGGCCGCCATCGGTTTTCTTGGCGGCTATTTGGCGCCCCTGCTGCTCTCGACCGGCACCGGCAACCACGTTGCGCTGTTTAGCTACTACGCCCTGCTCAACGCGGCCGTCTTCGGCATGGCCTGGGTGCGTCCGTGGCGCGCCCTCAATCTGATGGGCTTTCTTTTCACCTTCGGCGTCGGTGCAATCTGGGGTTCGCAATACTTCCGGCCGGAATTGTTCGCGACCACCGAACCCTTCCTGATCGCCTTCTTCCTGATGTACGTGACCATTCCCGTGCTTTACGCACTCAAGGGCAACGAGCCCGGGAAGGTCGATGCCACCCTGCTCTTCGGCACGCCGCTGATCGCGTTCCCGATGCAGGTCGCGTTGCTGGAGGGCGCCACCCTGCCCTTGGCGTTTTCGGCCTTGGCCGTCGCCGCCGTCTATCTGCTGATTGCGCTGTGGTCGCGTCGGGAGCCCAAGCTGCGCGCTTTGGGGCAAAGCGCCGCTGCCTTGGGCTTGGCCTTTGCCACCTTGGCCGTGCCCTTGGCCCTTTCGGCGCGCTGGACCTCGGCGACCTGGGCTTTGCAAGGCGTGGCCCTACTCTGGCTGGGTCAAACCCAGCAGCGACGCTGGCCGCAGGCTGCGGGCCTAGCACTACAAGTCTTGGCCGGTTTGGCCTACCTCGCCTCGTTTGACTTGAGCGCGGATGCCCAAGCCGTTTTGAACCCGCATACGCTCAACGTGCTGCTGCTCGCGGTCGGCGCGGGCTTTTGCGCGTGGCTGCTGGACCGCGCCGAGCCGCAACGGCGTTCGACGGCCGGTGCGCTGCTGTTTGCATTGGCCAGCGCTTGGTGGTTTTGGGGCGGCATTCGTGAGGTCGGCACGAACATTGGGAACGGTGCGCTCGACGAAGCGCAGGCGTGGCTGGCTTTTGTGGCCCTCACCGGCTTCGTGGCAGCTGGCTTGCTTCGTTGGCTTTCGTGGGAGCGTCTGGCCTGGTGGCCGCCGATCGCGGTCGCGACGGCCGTTCCCGCGGTGGGCCTCGCGTACTTGGATGAGTCGAACTGGCTCACTGAGTGGCAGGGCCTGATCCTGCCCGTGCTGGCCGCGAGTCTGATCGCCGTGCTGCCGCGCCTCAAGCCCATGCCGGGGCGTCTGGCCGCCACCCACATCGCCGGCTGGGCCGCCCTGACGGTGGCCATTGGGCTCGGCATTAGCCGCGCGCTGGACAACGCAAATGCCGACGCGCTGGGCAGCGGCTGGTGGATGGTGCTGCCGTGGCTGCCCTTGGGCGCCCTGACCCTGCTTTTGCTCAAACGACCGATGTGGGCGGGCTGGCCCGTCGGCGAAGCCGTCATGGCGTATCGCCGCGTGGCGCTGGGGCTGGCTCTGCTGGTGTTGGGCGTGTTGTGGGTGGTCTCGCAGCCGCTGGACGGCAGTCCGGCGCCCCTGCCGTGGGTGCCCCTGCTCAATCCGCTGGAGCTCTTCCACGTGGCCGGCCTGATCGGGCTTTGGGCCTGGCTTCGCGGCGTTCCGCTCGACAGCCCCCAGCGCCCGATCGCGCAATGGATCACCGGCGGCGCGGCCTTCGTCTTGCTGACCACGCTGACCTTGCGAAGCAGTTGGCACTGGCTGGGCGAATCGATGCCCGTCGATGCCTACGCCTACTGGAGCGGCTATTCGCCGAGCGCGGTGGCCGCATGGCCGGCCACGCAAGCCGCGCTCAGCGTGGTCTGGTCGCTCGCCGGCGTGGTGTGCTGGGTCCTTGGCTCACGTCGCGGCAGCCGTCCGCTTTGGACCTTCGGCGCGCTCTTGCTGGGTGCCGTTCTGCTCAAGCTGCTGCTCGTTGATCGCGCCAATTTGGGCGACCTGCTGGGCATCGTGTCTTTCCTTACGGTGGGCGGCTTGCTGGTGGCCGTCGGCCGCATCGCCCCCCGACCACCGAGCCGCTCGGAGGAGCCGTCCACATGATCACTTCCGTCCTACGTTCCGCTGCGCTGATGGCGTTGTGCGCCCCCGCGCTCTGGGCAGCGCCCGGCGCGCAGGCTGCCGAATCCGACTTCGCCCTTCGCTTCCCGATCGAGGCGCCCAGCGGTGAAACGGTATTCGCGATTGAACTGCCGCCGGAAGCCTACGCCTCGCTGATTCGTGCCGATGCGCGCGATTTGAGCGTCATTGACGCCGACGGCCGCGAGCAGGCCTTCGCTTGGCGGCCCGGCGCAGAACCGGCCGAGGTCCGCACCCTGAGTTTCGACCTGCCACTGCCGATCGCGCTTCCCGCGCCGATGACAGCGGACGACGTTGAAAGGCTCGACCTGCGTGTCCGACGCGATGGCGAGGGCCGACTCTCGGCCATCGATCTCAGCAGCGGCCCTTCCGCCAAAACGGCAGCCACCGAATGGTTGTTGGATCTCGGCGAGACCCGCACCGCTGGCATCGACGGCCTGCGTTTTTCGCCCGCTAACGAGGTCGGCGACTTTCGGGTTCTGATCAACGTGCGCGGCTCCGATGATTTGGTGCGATGGACGTCCGTCGCCTCCGCGATGCCCCTGCTGCGCGCGTCCGAATCCAGCCGCAGCATCGAACGCTTGGATGCGCGCTTCGGTCGAACGACATTTCGCTATCTCTCGCTCAGCATGGCCGGCGATACCGGAGAACTGCCGGCTCTGCAGGCCCTGAGCGCACTTCGCGACCAAGGCCCGCCCGCGCCCGAGCGAAAGACCGTCCGCCTTGAGGCAACCTCAATCATCGAACCCGGCCTCGTTTATGAGTACGCATCGCCGGGCCCTTTGCCAATCGTGAGCCTCGATGTGCTGCACGAGTCAGCGACCGGCGTGCGCGAATTCGAACTGGCTCGCCGCATGAACGACCAATGGCAGCCGATTCTCGCCGGCAGTACTTGGACGCTGGCGGTCGGCGGCAGCACGCTGCGGTCGGCGCCGCAGCCGGTCAGCCTCGGCGGCACCGGGCCATTGCGCCTGAGTTTTCGCGAACCCACTGCAGCACCCAGCCTCGTTCTTGCTTATCGCGCTGACCGCCTTGTAATCGTCGCGACCGGCCGAGCGCCGTATCAATTGTTGGTCGGCAGCGCGGCGCGAGAAGCACGGCCCGCTTCGATCGACGCGGCGCTTCAGGCGCTCAAGAAGGCCCGTGGCGATGACTGGGCGCCCGCTCTTGCCGCCCTAGGCCCGCCCTCCGTGGCGGGTGGCCCGGCGGCACTCGCGCCACCGAGAGACCCCGCGAAATGGGGCCTGTGGCTCATCCTGCTGCTGGGCGCAGCGGTGGTCGGCGGTGCGGCATGGCGTTTTCTCGGCAAGCCCACGCCAGAGGGGCCCGCCCAGCCCGGCCATTAACTTCACGCGCGACGTTCACTCGGCATAGGGGCCATGCGTGACAGACTGCACGCATTGACAGTTATTGACACCCGGCAAGGTCCATGGAAGTGATCGCCCCCATCCCGCGCGTTGACGCATTCGACATCTCCGGTCGCGGCCGCATTGCGGCGGCCAGCGGCTGGCACGCAGCAGAAAAACGTGTCAACACCATCGCATTGCGGGCAGATCCCGAAATGCCCAATCCCGTGCTACCCGCATGGTCGGCGCTGATCAAGGCGCTCGGCGGCGATTTGCTGCTGGCGAATCGGCGCGCGGCTGAACTGCAGCCGACCCTCGGCGCGGTCAATGCCATTATTGAAGCGCTAAACGCGCTTCCTTCCGATGTGACCTATACCGACCTTGAGCGTGCTCTGGGCTTACGTGAGCCGCGCGAGTCTCAAGACCGCATCGGTGATGCCATGAGTCGCATCAAGCGCAATCTCGAAACGCGCCGCGCCGACGCGAATCGCTTCGGAACGCGCTAAGCCGGCAACGTCTAATCACGACTAGACGGCGTCCTTATTGCTCGGCTGCAGCGCGATCCAGCGCTCGCGTAATACCTGCAAACGAAGGTCGCCGGCCGCACCCGGTGACACACGCTCGCGCAAGCTGGTCATGGGCTCGCGATTAGACCAACGCGCGGGATCGGCAGCCATGCGATAGGCCTCTCTAAACGGCGTACCGCGAGCGGCCAGTTCGACGGCCAAATCGGTGGCGTACATCGACGCCTCAAGCGCCGCGACCATGCGATCCGGAACCCAAACGAATTCGGCCAGCAGATTGGGAAGCAGGCCCAAGGCGGCCAAGCCGCGACCGAAGCCGTGCACGATGGCGCCTTTGGAATACTGCAGGTCGCGGTGATAGCCGGAGGGCAGCGACAGCAGCTGTTCGACTTCAGTCTTGGCGGCGGCGATGCTCGCATAAACGCCGCGCATCAGCTCGATCACATCGGGATTGCGCTTATTCGGCATCAAGGAGCTTCCCGTCGTGTACTTCGCCGGAAGCTGGACGAATCCGAATTCGCTGCTGGTGAACAGCGACAAATCCCAGGCCAGACGACGCAAATCCAGCACGGCCGAGCCGAGCGCTTCCAGCGCCGCCAGTTCAAATTTTCCGCGCGACAGCTGCGAGTAAGTGGCCGCCACCTGAAGACGGCCGAAACCCAGCGCGGCCGTCGTGTGGTCACGATCCAAGCCCAAATTGACGCCGTAGCCGGCCGCCGAACCCAAGGGATTGGCGTCGATCCATGCCGCCGTATCGCGCAGTCGGCTGGCGTTATCCAAAAAGGCCTCGGCATAGCCCGCCCACCACATCGCCGCGCTGCTAACCATGGCGCGCTGCAGATGCGTATAGCCCGGCAGGGGCAAATGCTCCTCGGCCGCGGCCCGCTCCAACGCGATGCCCGCCACAGCGCGGCAAAGCGACTGCGCATGCGCCAAGCGATCCTTCAGCCAAAGGCGCGTCGCCACCAGCACTTGGTCGTTTCGGCTTCGACCAGTGTGGATTTTTTTCCCGGTGTCACCGAGCTGTTCGATCAAGTGGCTTTCGATGGCCGAATGCATATCCTCGAAACGTTCATCCAGCACGAAGCGCCCTTCCGCTACGGCTGCATCCAGCTCAGCGAGGCTAAGCAAGATCGCCGCGCGCTCGTCCGCAGACAGCAGGCCGATGCGCTCAAGCCCTTCAGCGTGCGCGGCACTGGCTCGAATGTCGTAGCGAATGAATTCGCGATCGAGCACCACGTCGTCGCCCGCAAGGAAGCGCTGAATATCGGCATCAATTTCCATGCCGGGCTTAGCCCACAGGACGCTGCTCATGCGTTCTCCGAAACGATGCCCTGACACTCAGGAAGGCCAAAGGCGAGATTGAGGTTTTGCAGGGCCTGAGTTGCCGCACCCTTCAGCAAATTATCGAGCGTGCTGACGACCACCAATCGACGACCGTCGGCCGAGAGCGTGAGGCCACCAAGGTCGACGCCATGCCGCCCCGCTGCGCGACTGACCCACGGCGCGTCGTCGTAAACGGTGACCAGCGGCTCGTCGGCGTAGCGGGTGAAATATCGCTCGCGTGCCGCATCCATTGTGAGGGGCTGGCAGAGGTGTGCGTTGACGGTCATGGTGATGCCGCGAAAGTACGCCGCCACATGCGGCATGAACTCCACGGCATGCCCCAGATGGCGTGTCACTTCGCGCTCGTGCACATGGCCAATGAGCGCATAGGGCATCAGGTTGTCGTGCAGCATCGCGGGGTTGTTTCGGTCGCTGGGCGTGGTGCCGGCACCGCTGAATCCCGAGACGCCAAAACACTGCGCAGGCCCATCCAGCAGATCAAGAATCGGATCGAGCGCCAACTGCATCGCTGTGGCATAACAGCCCGGATTACTGATGCGGGTGGCCCCAGCCAGCGTCGCGCGCTGCCGTTCGGGCAGACCGTAAGCCCAGTCCGCATCGAAACGAAAATCGGCCGAGAGATCCACCAGCACCATTTTCTCGGACGCAGAATCAATGGCCGAGACATAGGGCTGGGCCAAGCCGTTCGGCAGACCCAAGACCACCGCATCCACGCCACTGCGCGCGACGGCATCCGCATCTAAGCTGGAATAGCGAAGCGCGCCGGCATAGCTCGGCTCGTGATCCGCCAAGCGCTGACCGTCGCGCTCGCGCGAGGACACAAAGGCGATGTCAAAGCCCGGATGCGCGGCCAGCAGTCGAATCAATTCAGTGCCGACGTGACCGCGGGCGCCAACCAAACCGACAGTGATGGGATTCATTCTGCCCCCAGCTTCAAGGTTGCGGGCCGCGTGCGGCAGTGCTCAACGGCGAAACGAATCTCTTCGAAGCCCTCCAGGCCGTACCAAAACACCGTCCACGGATCGCCTTTTATCGCGCCCTCGCTTTGGTCGAAGTAGAAGTCGTTAATGGGGTTGGAGCTGCGCGAGCGCCAAAACAAGCGCGGCACTTCGGCCCGCATAAAGTCCCATGCGGCGCGCCCTAAGCCTTCGCCCTGCGCGTCATTCGCCACGGCAAACTTATCGAGGTGTGGAATGCCGTTCTCTTCGGTGATGACCAGGGCCGCGCGATAGTTCGCAGAGACGTAGACGCGCCAAGGCGTCGTCGTCTCGAAGTAATCGAGTTTCAGTGCGCGCCCGAAGCTGGACTCAATCAAGGTCTTCAGGCGAGGCAGGTCCAGTTCGTCCCAGCGAGTGCGGCAGTGAATGGCCTCACCACGACGCACCAAGGTGCCCGAGCCGCGATGGGTGAACAACTCCTTCGCCAACTCATCCGGCTTGGTGATCGACACCGACGACGAGGGCGGCAATCCGTCCAGCAAGTCGGCAATTTGCTCAATCTTGACCCGCATGCCGCCGTTGAGCCACGGGGCGCTCATCAATCGTTCGCGGTCGGTGCTGAGGTTGATGGAGTCGATCAACTTGCCCTCGCCGTCGAGCAGACCGCCCGTGCCGGTAAGGAAGATGATCTTGTAGGGCTGCAGGGTTTTGACCAACTCGTTCGCGGCCCAATCGGCGTTGAGGTTGAGAATTTGCCCCGCGCGCGTCTCCCCTAGCGAGCAAATGACCGGGATGGAATTCGCCCGAATGGCGGCCTCGACACCTTCGCGCTCAACGCGCTTCACCGTGCCGACCAGCCCCAGCCGCTCTTGATCCACCAGTTCGGCCTCGAAGACGCCGGTCTGAATCGAGGTGGCGCGGACGCCAGCTTCTTGCAGAGCATCCACCAGCCGAAGGTTTTCACGCACCAGAACACGACGCACAACGGCCAGCACTTCCGGGGGCGTCACGCGCAGTCCATCTACCGTCTGTTTGGTAATGCCGGCCGCCGTCATTTCTTCGTCTAACTGAGGTCCGGCGCCGTGAATGACCACGGGCGTTAGGCCCACCTGTTGAAGGAAGGACAAGGAGGAGACCAGCGACTCCATGTCGTCGCGCAGGATTGCGCCGCCGACTTTGACCACGGCAAAGCGCGCGGCATCGACCGAGCTAAAGCGCTTCAGGTACTGCTGAATCTCCTTGGCGCTGGCCATGTTGGAGAGCAGGCGAACAATGGTGGTGCGCAGGTCAGTCATGGCGAGACAGCAGACGAATCAAATGAGTGGTGTAGGCGGCAAGTTGGTCGAGAGCGACCCACTCGTCGGCGGTGTGCGCTTGCGTAATATCGCCGGGACCAAAAACGAAGGCGGTCATGCCGGCCTCCGAGAACAAGCTAGCCTCGGTCCAAAAATCCACCGCGTTTCCAATCGGCAGGCCGAGTTCGTCAGCCAGATCACGAGCGGCAAGACGCTTGGCTTCGGCATCGGCCACGTCGCCAGCCGGCAAGGATGGGCCGAAAAACGTCGCTTCGTAATGCGCCAAGGCCGCTACGTCAGCAAATCCTTTGAACGTGTCGTGCAGCACCGCCACATCGTGCGAAGGCAAGGGGCGAAAGCCGAAACGCACTTCCGCGCTCGGAGCGATCATGTTGGCTTTGATGCCGCCCTCTACTCGGCCGATGTTGAAACGGAGGCCGGTCAGCCCGCCAAAGCGCTGATGCGACTGCGACTGCACGAAACCCAGTGCTGCTTCGCCCCAATGAATGGCCTGATGCAGGGCCGAGAGCTGCAGTGCATTGGCCGCCGATGCATGACCGGCCTGACCCTGAAAGCGCATTAGCACCGAAGCAATGCCGCGATGGGCCAACACCGCTTCTGTGCCGGTCGGCTCCGCAATGATGGCCTCCTGGAAACCATGATTCTGCGCAAGAAAGCCAGCGATGCAGCGCGCGTCATTGGCTTCTTCATCGCTACTGAAGAGAAACGCTGCGTCGCCAGTTGTCATCGACGCGGCCGTCAGCATCGCGGCTGCGGCGCCTTTGATGTCGCAGGCGCCCAACCCAATCGCGCGATCGGCCGTGACGCGCAGAACGTGCGGGCTCGCGGTCCACGCGGGAGAGTCCGGCACGGTGTCCATGTGCACGTTGAAGACGCGCTTCGGCGCGCCGCGAACGGCAAGTAAGGAGACCGCCCCCGCGCCGAAATCCGTCAGTTCAAATCGAAACCCGGGCAGCTGCGATTTGAGGTAGTCGAACATTCCCCCAGTGCCGATGGCGCGCGGTGGATTTCGGGTATCGAAGCCGACGAGTGCTTCCAAGTGCCCCAGCGTGGCGGCCAGCGTCTCGCTCACCGGTTCACCTCGGCCCACAGCGTGCTGCTCATGCCGTAAAGACGAATAAAGCCTTCGGCCTCGGCCACACCCCAGTCGGCGGCCTGCGCATACGTGGCGCCCTTGGCCTGAAGAATGTGCGGCGACTGAACGGCGACGGCATCCACCCGCCCGCCTTCAGTGCGCAGCGTGACCGTGCCATTGACGGTGCGCTGAGACGACGCCAAGAAGCCTTCGAGGTCGGCCTTCAGCGGGTCGTGGAAGAAGCCCTCATAGACCAACTCGGTCCACTTGCGGCCGATTTCCGGCTTGAAGCGATTCTGCTGCTTGCTCAGCACGGCCTCTTCGAGTGCGCGATGCGCGACCAGCAACGCGGTCAGTCCCGGCGCTTCGAAAATAATCCGCCCCTTCAAGCCGATGGTGGTGTCGCCGGTGTACAGGCCGCGCCCAACGCCATAGGGCGCGAGGTGCGCGTTCAAAGCCGCCAGAATCTGATGGCCGGGCAGCACCTCACCGTTCAAGCTCACCGCCTCGCCGTTTTTGAAGCCGAGCGACAGCTCCAGCGCCGAGGTCGGCCACTCGCTGCGTGGCGCACACCAGCCGCGCGCGCCCTCGCCGGGCGCCTCCCAGCGGTCGATCTCACCGCCGCTCATGGTCAGGCCCAGCAGGTTCTCGTTGATCGTGTAGGCCATCTGCTTGGCCCGCACGGCGAATCCGCGCGCTTCCAAATAAGCCTGCTCGTAGGCGCGCACTTCGGTGTGCTCTTTTTGGATCTCGCGAATCGGCGCCACGATCTCGTAATCGCCCAGCGCCTTCACCGCCAAATCGAAGCGCACCTGATCATTGCCCATGCCCGTGCAGCCGTGGGCGATCACCTTCGTGCCCAACTCGGCGCAGCGCGCCAAGGCCGCTTCAACAATCAAATAGCGATCCGACACCAGTAAGGGGTACTGCCCCTGATACAGCTCACCCGACCACACGAAGGGCGTTACGAAGCCCGACCAAATGGCCGGGCCGCCATCGACCGTCACATGGCTGCTGACCTTTAGCTCGTGGGCGCGGGCTTCAATCCACGCGCGCTCTTCCGCATCGACGCCGCCGGTGTCGGCAAATACGGTGTGAACCTCCCAGCCGCGCTCTTGCAGATAGGGCACGCAGAAGCTGGTGTCGAGGCCGCCCGAAAAGGCGAGAACAATGGTCTTAGTCATGGGGTCGTCGTCATTCAATGAGAGAGAAAATGCGGAAGCCGTGCTGCGAGCGATGATTGATTAGCCACGCAACAGACGCGCCATCACCGCTTTCTGCACGTGCAGGCGGTTTTCGGCCTCGTCAATCGCGATGCAGTTCGGTGAATCCATCACCCCATCGGTGGCCTTAATGTTCCGCCTCAGCGGCAGGCAGTGCGAGAAAAGCCCCTTGCCACCGTCTCGGGTCAAGGCCATTTTTCGCTCGTCCACGATGAAATGCTTGAACTCATCGCGCATCGGCTTCTCGTCGGCCCAGTTGCCGAAGAAGGGCAAGGCGCCCCAACTTTTCGCGTACACCACATCGGCATCCGCATACGCCGCATCGATGTCGTGCGAGACCTTGAGCGAGCCGCCGCTTTCCGCGACGTTCTCGGCCGCCCAGCCCATGTAGCGCTCATCCAGCAGGTACTGATCGTTTGGGCACAGCAGGGTGACGTCCATGCCCAAGCGCGTCGCAATGGTGAGCGCGGAGTTGGCGACGGCCGTGTTCAAGGCCTTGGGGTGATAGGTCCAGGTCAGAACGAACTTGCGGCCGCGCAGGTCTTTGCCAAAGCGCTCGCGAAGCGCCAAGGCATGGGCCAACTCTTGGCAGGGATGGGTAATGGTTTCGAGATTGATGACCGGCACCGTGGCGAATTTTGCAAAGCCCTTCAGCACCTTGTCCTGTCGATCCACCGACCAGTCGACGAATTTCGGAAAGGCGCGCACGCCGATCAAGTCCACGTAGCGCGACAGCACCTGCGCCACCTCGGCGATGTGCTCCTCGGCCTCACCGTCCATCACGGTGCCGACGTCGAACTCAATGGGCCATGCGTCTTTGCCCGGCGCTAGCACCACGGCATGCCCGCTCATTTGCACGGCGCCGATCTCAAAGCTGGTGCGGGTGCGCAAGGACGGATTGAAGAACACCAAGGCAATGCTCTTGCCGGCCATCTGCTGGCCGAACTTGGAGGCCTTGAATTCGGCGGCCTCGTCGAGCACCGCATCCAGCTCGGAACGGGACCAGTCCTGCGTGTTCAAGAAATGCTTCATCAGTAGAACTCCGGAAAATTCATGAATGCGATTCATCGATGGAAAACGACAACGCCCAGCTCGAGGCTGGGCGTGGTGGGTTTCAAAACAGCGAAACGGACCGGTTACCCAGCGTAAAAGCGGGAACCCAGTCGGCGTGCACGAGACGTCATCCCGGCGGCCATGTAGGCCGAGCTAAGGACACCGAATGCGGGCAGGGAGCGAAACATTGAGAGAAAGAGTCGCAGAGGGCCCGCGTCGATGCAAGCCTTAC
>JBBQIA010000026.1:0-12150 GCA_038324485.1 Lysobacterales bacterium | reverse complement strand
AGGCCGAGGCTGTCGAAGCGCCGGCGACGCCTGTTGCGTCCACGCCGCCGCAGGCCTCTTGAGGAATTAATCATGGCCAAGAGCAAATTCAAGCTCAGCGACATCAACAACCTAGACTTCAACAACACCGGAGGCTGGCCGCAGGAAGCCAAGATTGGTGCCTGCGTCATTGCCATTGCGGTGATCCTCTTTCTCGGCTGGTACTTGGTGATCAGCGACAAGCAGGATTCGTTGACGGGCTTGGAAGCGGAAGAAACCACCTTGCGCGGCAAGTTTGAAGGTCTAGCGGCGAAGGCCGCCAACCTTGAGCCGCTGAAAGTGCAGCTCGTTCAGATGGAGGAGATGCTGAAGGTGATGTTGCGTCGCCTGCCCTCGAAGACTGAGATGCCCGACCTTATCGTCGACATTTCTCAGACGGCACGTGCAACGGGCATCAATAACGAACTCTTTCAGCCGGGCACAGAAGTCGCGAAAGACTTTTATGCCGAGCAGCCGATTGCGCTGGAGATGAGCGGCACGTACCACCAGTTCGGTCAATTCGTGAGCGGAGTGGCTTCATTGCCGCGCGTCGTCATCATGACTTTTCACGACATCTCGCTGACCCCGAAAGAAGCCGCTGCCGGCTCGCCGAGCGTTCCGCCCGGCACCTTGGGCTTAAAGGGAACAATCAAGACGTATCGCTACCTCGATGAAGCTGAGGTGGCGGCCAATGCCGAGGCAGAGAACGCCGTGCCGCAGGGAGGTGCTCAATGATTTCGTTATTCCGCACTGCCGCTATTGCGGGCGTCGCGATCGTGTTCTTGGCGGGCTGCGGTCGCAGTACCGCGGACTTGGACGCTTGGGTGGCCGAAGTGCAAGCGCGACCCGCGCCGCCACTCGACGCCCTGCCGCCACTGCGCACCTATCCGGCCATTGAATATCGTGCGGCTGGTCTGCGCGATCCGTTTGCGGCGCCGGTCGGTAATCGCGAGTCCTCTGGGCCGCGGCCCGACGCCAATCGCCGAAAGGAAGCGCTTGAGGCCTTTCCGCTCGACGCCTTGGACATGGTCGGAACAATCGGAACGGGTTCGTCGATGATGGCCTTGGTGCTTGCACCGGACAAAGTCACGTACCGCGTGCGTTTAAATAATTACCTCGGCCAGAACGACGGCCGGGCAACCACGGTGTCTGCTGACCGCATCGAAATCGTCGAGCTGGTATCCGACGGTGCGGGTGGATGGCTGGAACGGCAGGCCGCGTTGGCCTTGGATGATAAGTAAATGGGGACGCGCATGATTACCTCGATGACTGAAGGCGCTGAGATGAGCACGAAGAAAATAGCGGCACGTGCCGCTCTGATCGCTAGCCTGTTTTGGATGGCGGCGCTTCCAGCAATGGCGGCCAACACCTTGAAGGACGTTCGCTACGCCAGCGGTACAGGCGGCAAAGTGGACATCACCTTCGAGTTCGCCGAGCCGGTGGGCGACGTCAACGCCTTTACGACCGATGCGCCGCCGCGTATCGCGATCGACTTCCCGGAAACGTCCAACGACTTTGATGCACGTCGTTTGGCCGTCGGCAGCGGTGCGGCTTCCGCCGTGTCCGTCGTCGAAGCCGGTGGCCGCACGCGTGCGGTGGTCGATTTGTTCCGCCAAGCGGGCTACACGACGCGCAGCACCGGCAATTTGCTGGTGCTGAGTTTGGAGGGTGGCGACGGCTCGATGGCCAACGCTGCGGGTTTAGCATCACCGGACCCGGCAAAGCGCATTGATTCCGGCATTCGCGTCTCGGCGGTCGACTTCCGCCGCGGCGACGATGGCTCGGGCCGCGTGATCGTTCGCTTCAACGAGAGCGGCGCACAAGCTAGCTTGCGTCGCGACGGCGAGCTGATTTATATCGACATCGCCAACGCTCAACTTCCTGCCGAACAGCAGCGTCGTTTGGACGTCACTGACTTCGCAACGCCAGTGACGCGTCTCGACCCGAGCTCAAAAGACGGCGGCACTCAGTTGTTAATCTCGACCGAAGGCTTGGTGGAAACCAGCGCCTACCAAACCGGCAACGAATACATCCTTGAAGTGACTCCGAAGGGTCGCGCAACCGCGGCTGTGGGTCAGGTGGGTGCGGCCGCACAGGCTCAGCGCTACACCGGCAAGGCCGTGACCTTCAACTTCCAAGACGTGCCGGTGCGGACGATCCTGCAGCTGGTGGCCGAAGAGTCGAGCCTGAACATCGTGGCGGCCGATACCGTGCAGGGCAACCTGACGCTCCGCCTGATCAATGTGCCGTGGGATCAGGCGCTTGATGTGGTGCTGCGTGCCAAGTCCTTGGACAAGCGCCGTGATGGCAACGTGGTGTGGGTGGCCCCGCAGGCGGAAATCGCCAGCTTTGAAACGGCGCAAGCGCAGGCACGCATCGACCTTGAGAGCAAGTCCGAACTCGTCAACGAGATGATTACGGTCAACTACGCCAATGCGGAAGAGATTGCGACGCTGCTGACCGAAGGAAGCAAGTCGGGCCAGGGCGGCGGTGGCGGTGGCGGCAGTGGTGGTGCGCAGGCGGATCGCGGATTCCTGTCGTCACGTGGCAGCGTCAGCTTTGACACGCGCTCCAATACCTTGCTCATTGCCGACAGCCCCAAGAAGGTTCAGTCCATCAAGGAACTGGTTGCCGTGCTTGATCGTCCAGTGGATCAGGTTTTGATCGAAGCCCGGATCGTCATCGCACAGGAAAGCTTCGCTCGCGAAGTCGGTGCTCGCTTTGGCATCAGTGGCCAGGAAAGTGATGTCATCACCTCAGGCAACGTCGAAAGCAACCGCAACTACCTGAATGCGGTCCGCCGCAACCAGGCCGCTGCGGCGCGCTTTGAGGCCGAGGCCGCGATTGCTGCGGCAAACGGCGATCCGGTTCCGGATCTTCCGGACTTCGAGCCGACCGTGTTCACCAACGTGTTGAATACGCGTTTCGCCAACAACACGGCCTCCGCCATTGCCTTCACCATTCTGGGTAATGAGTTGGACCTCGACATCGAACTGCAGGCGCTGCAGGAAGAAGGTCGCGGCGAAGTGGTGGCGAATCCGCGCGTGATCACGGCGAATCAGCGCGAAGCCCTGATCAAGCAGGGTGACGAGATTGGTTTTGTGACCGTCACCGGTACGGCGGGTACGCAGACCGCGACCGTTGAGTTCAAAGAAGCGGTGCTTGAACTGAAGGTCACCCCGACCATCACGCAGGACAATCGCGTGTTCTTGGCCCTTGGCGTCAAGAAGGACGAAGTGGCGGGCTTCATTGAAGTGCCGGGTGGCGGCAGCGTGCCGCGCATCACCAAGCGCGAGGTGAGCACGGCGGTGTTGATCAACAACGGTCAGACGGTCGTTGTGGGCGGCATCTACGAGTTCGAAAAGCGCGAAGACTTGTCGAAGGTGCCCTTCCTCGGTGACATTCCGGGCTTGGGTAATCTGTTCCGCAACCGTAATCGCAACAGCGAGAAGGCGGAATTGCTGGTTTTCGTGACCCCGCGCATTCTTCAGGTGGCCGGCGCCCAGCGCTAAGCCTCATTGCGGAATTTCCGCCGTCGGCGGATGAGCAAAACGGGGCCCTCGGGTCCCGTTTTGCGTTGTAGGCTGGCCCATCCGTTGGGGAGGCGTAGACCATGAGCGGCTCAGTGCGATTGAACGCGGGAGAGACATTGTTCCGCGAGGGCGATGCGCCGACGACCGCCTTCATTCTTGAAGAAGGTCAGATCGAGATTAGGGCGACCCAAAGGGGGCGCGGTGTGGTGTTGGCCCTCCTCGGTCCGGGGGCCATCATCGGCGAGATGGCGGTGATCGACGATGCTCCCAGAACGGCCACGGCTTCAGCGGTCGGCGACTGCCGCTTAATTGCTTTGGATCGCGCACAAATTGCGGAGCGAATTGAGTCCAGTGATCCGATCATTCGCGCGCTCTTGCAGGGCACCCTTCAGCGCTATCGCAGCGCGCTGTCGGCGATGCAGGGGCACGGTCGAAACAGCGCTCCGGTTGAATCAGCGCCCGATGAATTGGCCGGCGTGGGCAAGATGCGACTGGAATCGCAGCTGCGTGCGGCCTTGGCAGACGGCGGGCTCGACGTGCGCTTCCAGCCCCTGCTGGATGTGGCGGCGGGTCAAGTGGCCGGCTTCGAGGCCTTGGTGCGCTGGACGCATCCGGAACGGGGTCCGATCTCGCCGGCAGAGTTCGTGGCGCTGGCCGAGGAGACTTCGCTGATCATTCCGGTCGGCGAATACGTCTTCGATACCGCTTGCTCGGCAGCGCGAGACTTTATCGATGCGGCGGGCCGGCCTCTGTTTGTCGCCGTCAACGTCAGCGCTCGGCAGCTGCGCGAGCCCGGACTGCTGGAGCGGGTGATCGCCCGAGTCGACGCGGCGGGCTTGCCGCGCGGCAGCATCAAAATCGAGATCACCGAGAGCCAAGCCCTCGACCCCATTTTGATGCAGGGGTTTATTGCGGTGTGCCACGAGCATGGGATGAAGGTGGCGCTGGATGACTTCGGTACGGGGTACTCGCACCTGACCCAAATGCATCTGCTCCCCTTCGACACCCTGAAGATCGATCAGGCTTTTGTGCGGACCATGCTGACCGAGCCGCGCTCCATGGTCATCGTGGAAACCATCGTGACCATGGCAAAAGCATTGGGGGCGTCCATCGTGGTCGAGGGTGTCGAGTCAAACGCGGAGTTGGCCGAGCTGCGTCGCCTTGGCTGCGACTACGCGCAAGGCTGGGTGGTGGGCAAGCCTCAGACTCGTCAGGAGCTGCTTTTGAACGCGGCCACCGTATTCAGCCGAGCTTTTGTTACCCTCACGGATTAATCGATTCATACAACGAGGTAGCGATGAGCCACTCAGTATTGACGGCATGGGCCGCAGCGACGACGACAGCGGCGGCGGGCATCGATGAGTGGATCAACAAAGCGGTCGAGCCCATCGCTACAGCGGTGGGCAGCACCATCTTCTCGCGTGCCTGTCTCGGCGACTCCGCGTCAGTAACAACAGGGGCCTGCGCCGAGGGTGCGGTGGGGATCCCGCTTATCGTGGCGTGGCTGATTCTGGGCGGCTTGGTGTGTACGGCGTACTTTCGCCTCATCAATTTCCGCGGATTTAAGCAGGGTTTCCGCTTGATTCGTGGCGACTACGATGACCCCACGGCGCCCGGCGAAGTGACGCATTTCCAAGCGCTCACTGCCGCAGTGTCTGGCACGGTCGGTTTAGGAAATATTGCCGGCGTTGCAGTGGCCATCACCTTGGGTGGGCCGGGCGCAGCATTCTGGATGGTCGTAGCCGGCCTTCTCGGCATGAGCACGAAGTTCGCTGAGTGCACGCTGGGCGTGAAGTATCGGAAGGTGAATGCGGACGGCACGGTGTCGGGTGGTCCGATGTACTACCTGTCGCGCGGCATTGCGGAGCGCTATCGAGGGCTGAGCGGCTTCGGCAAGGTCTTGGCCTTCGTTTTCGCGATCTGC
Source organism: Lysobacterales bacterium (assembly GCA_038324485.1). GTDB lineage: Bacteria > Pseudomonadota > Gammaproteobacteria > Xanthomonadales > Xanthomonadaceae > Silanimonas. The sequence continues at coordinate 6,675 of JBBQIA010000026.1, read as the reverse complement.
TCGATGCTCGGCGGCATTGGTGCGGGCGCCATGTTCCAAGCCAATCAGGCGTTCGCGCAGTTCCATAAGGTTAGCGGCGGCGTCGACGGTCCGCTTGAGGGCATGGGCTGGCTGTTCGGCATTGGCATTGCGACCTTGGCGGGCTTGGTCGTCATCGGCGGCATCGCGCGCATTGGCCACGTTACGGCGCGCCTGATTCCGACCATGGTCATCATCTATTTGCTCGGTTGTTTTGCCGTACTTGCCGTCAACATCTCAGCCTTGCCGGATGCCGTAGCGTTGATTGTCTCGTCCGCCTTTACCGGTGAGGCTGCAGTGGGTGGCGTGATCGGCGCCATGCTTGCCGGCTTCCAGCGTGCGGCGTTCTCGAACGAGGCGGGCTTGGGCTCGGCAGCCATCGCGCACTCGGCGGTGAAGACGCGCAACCCGGCCACCGAAGGCCTCGTCGCTCTTTGGGAGCCCTTTGTCGACACCGTGGTGGTGTGCTCGGCGACCGCGCTGATGGTCATCGTTACAGGCGCTTGGAAGGTAGAAGGCGTGGAGGGTGTGGCAATCACCTCTAACGCGTTTGCCACGGTGTTTACGTGGTTCCCCTACGTGCTGACTCTGGCGGTCTTCCTGTTTGCGTTCTCGACGATGCTGACGTGGGCGTATTACGGCTCGAAGGCTGCGACCTATATCGCGGGCGAGCGGCGCTGGGTGTCGAACGGCTACGTGCTGGTGTATCTGGCATCGGCGGTCGTGGCCTGCACGATGGATCTGGCGCAGCTCATCAATCTGTCCGACGGGCTGATCTTCCTGATGGCCATTCCTAACCTGATCGGCGTGTACTTGCTGCTGCCTGTGGTTCGCGAAGAGATCGACGGCTATTTCGCCAAATTGAAGTCCGGTGAAATCGTGCCGAACAAGCGCTAAGGGCTCGCATGACCATGCAGGAAAGCAAGGGCGGAATGGCGCTGCACACGAAGATGCTGATTGGCTTCATCGTGGGTGCGGTGGCGGGTGGTTTGGCGTATAACGCCGGCCACTTCCTCGACGGCGAAGGCGTCAAGCAGGTGTCGCCGTGGCTTGATGCCGTGCTGACCTGGGTGACTCAGCCGGTCGGTCAGATCTTTCTGCATTTGCTGTTTATGCTGGTCTTGCCGCTGGTGTTTTCGGCCTTGGTGCTGGGCGTTGTGGAAATCGGCGACCCGGCGTCTTTGGGGCGCATTGGCGGCAAGACCCTGCTCTATATCGGCGTCGTGACCACCATTGCCGTCACCATCGGGCTGTTGGCGATCAACATTTTCCAGCCGGGTGTGGGCATCGACCCCGAGGTGGGACGGGCGCTGATGGCTGAGGCTTCAACGCAGGCCAGCGAGATCGTGCAAAAGGGTGAGACGGCCTCGGTGATGCAGGTGCTGTTGTCGATCGTGCCGCGCAATCCGCTGGCGGCCGCCGTCGAAGGCAACTTGATTGGCGTGATGTTCTTTGCGCTGATGTTTGGTATCGCCGCAGCGGTTCTCCGCACCGAGGGCGTGAACAACTTCGTGGGGGCCGTGCAGGGCATCTACGAGATCAGCCTGAAGCTGATCGACTGGGTAATCCAGACCGCGCCCTACGCCGTGGCGGCCCTGATTTTCACCCTGATTGCGAGCAAGGGCTTTAGCGCCCTGGTGCCACTGGCCAAATTTGTGGCAGTGGCTGTGGGCGCGTTGGCTGTGCACATGTTCGTGGTCTTCCCGCTGCTGCTGAAGTTTGTCGGCGGCATGAGCCCGATCAAGTTTTTTCGCATGGTCGAGCCCGTCATCCTGACCGCGTTTTCGACCTCGTCGAGCTCGGCCACCCTGCCGACGACGCTGCGGGTTGCTGAAGAAGTGCTGGGCACCCCGCGTCGCGTGGGCCGCTTTGTGTGCACGCTGGGCGCCACGGCCAATATGAATGGCACGGCCCTGTTCGAAGGCGTCACCGTGCTGTTTCTGGCGCAGTTCTTCGGCGTCGAGTTGACGCTCGTCCAGCAGTTGCTCGTGCTGATGATGTGCGTGCTGGGCGGTATTGGCGCGGCCGGCGTGCCGGGTGGTTCGCTGCCGGTGATTGCCTCGATCTTGGTGATGTTCGGCATTCCGGCAGAGGGCATCGCCCTGATTCTTGGCGTTGATCGTTTCCTCGACATGTGCCGCACGACGGTGAATGTGACTGGCGACTTGGTCGGCACGGTCATCATTTCGCGCGGTGAGCCGCCCGATCCAGTCGCGACGCCTGCGCCTGCCGCCGTCTAGCGCGGATCGCTGCGCGTAACAGCACGCTGCCTCGGCTTCAAGGGCGACGGCGGCGGCTGAGGATGGGACAATGGTGATCCATTGCCCAAGGCCCGCTGCCGATGACCCGTCCCGCCCGTCGCGAGCTCGCGAACGCTGTCCGTTTCCTCGCCATTGATGCGGTCGAAGCGGCGAAATCTGGTCACCCTGGTATGCCCATGGGCATGGCCGACATTGCCGAAGTGCTTTGGAATGACCACTACCAGCACAGCCCGAGCAATCCGCAGTGGCCGGATCGCGATCGTTTTGTGCTGTCGAACGGTCACGGTTCGATGCTGCATTACGCCCTGCTGCATTTGGCAGGCTACGACCTGCCGCTGGACGAGCTGAAGCGCTTCCGCCAGCTGCATTCCAAGACCGCCGGTCATCCCGAGCGACACATGACGCCCGGCATTGAAACGACGACCGGCCCGCTGGGTCAGGGCCTCGCCAATGCCGTGGGAATGGCCTTAGCCGAGCGCCTTCTCGCGCAGCGATTTAACCGCGAGGGTCACGCGGTGGTCGATCACTTCACCTATTGCTTCCTGGGCGACGGCTGCTTGATGGAGGGCATCTCGCACGAGGTCTGCTCCTTGGCCGGCACCTGGGGCTTGGGCAAGCTGGTCGCCTTCTGGGACGACAACGGCATTTCCATCGACGGCGAGGTGCAGGGCTGGTTCACCGATGACACGCCGAAGCGCTTCGAGGCCTACGGCTGGCAGGTCATCAAGAACGTGGACGGCCATGACCCCGACGAGATTCAGCAGGCGATCGCCACGGCCAAGGCGGAAACGCAGCGCCCGACGCTGATTTGCTGCCGCACGCACATCGGGTTTGGTTCGCCGAACAAGCAGGGCAAGGAAAGCAGCCACGGCGCGCCGCTCGGCAAGGACGAAGTGGCGCTGACGCGCGAGGCGCTGAAGTGGCCACACGCCGCTTTCGAGGTGCCTGCTGACTTGCGCAAGGCCTGGGATGCGCGCGAGCGCGGTGCGGTCTTGGAGGCCGCGTGGCAAACCAAATTTGCGGCCTACAAAGCGGCCTTCCCTGAGATGGCCGCCGAGTTTGAGCGCCGGATGGCGGGCGATTTGCCAGAGGATTTCGCCGCCGTCGCCGAGGCCTTCATCGCCACGCTGCAGGCGGAGGGCCCGGTCGTGGCCTCGCGCAAAGCCTCGCAGATGGCCATCGAAGCCTTCGCGCCGCGACTGCCGGAGTTGGTCGGCGGCTCGGCCGACTTGGCCCACTCCAACCTCACCACGTGGAAGGGCCAAAAGTCCGTCACCACCACCGACGCCGATGCGCGCTACGTGCATTACGGCGTGCGCGAGTTCGGCATGACGGCCATCGGCTCCGGCTTGGCCCTGCATGGTGGCTTCATTCCCTTCGACGCGACCTTCTTGGTGTTTTCGGATTACGCCCGCAACGCGGTGCGCATGAGCGCCCTGCTGCCGGTGCGCTCGATCCATGTGTACACCCATGACTCGGTGGGCTTGGGCGAAGACGGCCCGACGCACCAGCCGATTGAGCATCTGGCATCTCTGCGCCTGATTCCGAATCACGACGTGTGGCGTCCCGGCGACGCCGTTGAGTCGGCGGTGGCTTGGTCCTGCGCGCTGCAGCGCACCGATGGCCCGTCAAGCCTCGTGTTCTCGCGGCAGAACTTGGCGCACCAGCAGCGCAGCGCGGTGCAGGTGGCTGATATTGCGCGCGGCGGCTACGTGCTGGTCGACCCGTCTTCGGCGAGCTTCGACATGATCTTGGTGGCCACAGGCTCGGAGTTGGAGCTGGCGCGGCAGGCCGCCGTGGTGCTGGCCGATGCCGGCATTTCCTCGCGCGTGGTGTCAATGCCGTGCTTTGAAGCCTTCAAGCGCCAGCCGCTGGAATACCGCGAGGGCGTGCTGCCCTCGTGGTGCCGCAAGCGCGTCGTGATCGAGGCCGGCAGCACTGAGCATTGGCGCTGCATCGCGGGTTTGGATGGCGCCGTCGTGGGCATCGATCGCTTCGGTGAGTCGGCGCCCGGCGACGTGCTGATGAAGTACTTCGGCTTCACCCTCGAGAACGTGGTCGCGGTGGCGAAAGAGCTGGGCTGATTAAACGCTTCGCGTTGCCCGCAGGGCCGCGCGCAGCAGTCGACGCTCAAGGGCGTCGCGCCAGCCATCTTGGCCGCCAAAGCCCATACGCTTTATGGCCGCCGCTTCTTGGGCGTCGGCCGCCGCCTCGCTGATCCACAGCGCACGCCAGACAGCGCGCGCTGTGCCGCCCTTCGTCGCTGTATCGCGCTTGAGCTGACCGAGAGCACGCACAAGGTCTTGCTCTTCAGGGCTGAAGTCGCTGCCGACCGGGTAATCGGGCAGCAGTCCCTCGCGCTTGAACGGCGTCAGCACGGCGTCCAGCCGCGCGGGCGTGTTGTTTGCCCAAAGGCACTGATCGGCTTTGTCGAGCTTGCCCGCGGCGATCGCCTCGGTGGCAAGCCCCGGCATGAATGCCGCATCGCCAATGGCCAGCATGGCGCGCACGCAGTCGGCGTCGCCGCGGTCGCGCAAGTCGGCGATGCCGTATTCGTTGATGGCGATGTCGCGCAGGTGGCGGGGGATGGTGGTGTGCCCGTAGTTCCAGAGCAGCGAGCTGCTGCGCTGGGCGCCGCTTTCGCGCACGGCACGAAACAGCAGGATGGAGCGCGCGCCCGGCAGCGCATGGGCCATGGCGACGAAGTTGTATTGACCGCCGACGCCCGAGACGACACGCCCGTCCTCAAGCGCATCGGACACCGCAGCACCGAGTGCGGTGTACATCATCGCGGTGTTGATGAAGCGCGCATGCCGGCGCTGCGCCACACGCAGCGGCGCGTCGTCCACGCCCAGTTCGTTGATCTGGCTGATGCGGGTCATGCGCAGCCGACCGGCCATGGCGGGGCCGGGATGGCGAAGCCAGTCGTAAAGCGCGCAGCTGCCAAGGAAAAAGCTGCCGTGCAGCAACTCGCCCTCGCGTTCGGCAAGGGCGATGTCGGCGTCGGTCGGTGTGCCGGCGTCTAAGCGCAGCTGCGCACCCACGTCGGGCACCACGCGGCGAGTGAGTACGCCGGCTTCGGACAGCACGCGAAAGCCGTCCATCACCATTTCGCTGCAGCCGAACAGGCCACGCACGAAAGGCTCGAGGCCGCCAATTTCTCGCACGAGCGCGGAGGACTCGACCTCGGGCCACAGTGCCTGAACGAGGCGGCGGTAGTCGGCGTTGCGCGTGTGGCGCAGCACGAGCGCGTGCGTCAGGGCGTCAGACAGGGCACCGATGCCGATTTGCAGCGTGCCGCCGTCTTTCACCAAGGTGCTGGCGTAAAGCCCAATGGCGTATTCGGCCAAGGACACGGGTTGCCGGGGCACGGCAAAAAGCGGCGACGGCGCGGGGTGGTCAATCACCACATCGAAGAAGGCGGGGTCGACGCCGGCACCGAGCGGGATGCAGGGTAGGTTGGCGTCGACTTCGGCCACCATCAAAGGGCGCGGCAGGCCACGGTCGGCAAGCCGATCAATGAGGTCGAAACTGAGGTCGGGATTGCTCGACAGCGCCAGTCGCCCGTCGGCGCAGCGCGCGACTTTTTGCACCACCACATTGCAGTCGCGGGCGGCTATGCCGCGCGCCGCATGGGTGTAGTTGAGGCTGGCGTAATGCTGCTGCGCGGAGCGCGAGCCAAGCAGAGCGCCGGAAGGCAGGTAAAACTCCTGCACCACGATATTTGCCGGGAGCGCGTCGCGCTGCTGGGCAAGAAACCATTGCGGGTCTTCGTAGTCGTCGCCGAAGTGGCGCGTGACAAAGGGCCCGAGAAACCGTCGCTCTAAACCGGCCTTGGCCCGCGGACGGGCCAAGGACAGAGCGCTTAACAGTGTCAGGCGCTGGGACGGATCCGCTTCGACGCGTGCGTAGAGCGCATTCAGAAGCCGATGCGGTTTGCCAATACCGAGTGGGGCGCCCACCACAGCATGACCACCCGCATGGGCGAGGATGCGATCGACCGCAGCGTCAAGCGCGGGGTCCGGCCCTCGCGCGAGAGCCATACTTAGAACGAGGTGCCGATCATGATGCTCGCGACGAGCGGGTCGACGGTGGCGGTGCCGATGTCGGCGCCGTTGAGGCGGGCATCGGAATCAATGTCGATCCAGCGGATATCGGCCGTAGCGTGCCACGTGTCGCTGACGTTCCAGAGCAGACCGGCTTGCGCCGCCAAACCCCAGCTGTTTTCTAGGTCGACGCGGGTGCCGGCCACGGGGCCGCGCTCTTTTTCGTCATAGATCCAGGTGAAGTTGACGCCGGCACCGACGAACGGACGCACGGTGGCGTCGCGCGCACCGAAGTAATACTGCAGGCTGACGGTGGGCGGCAGGTGCTTGAAGTCGACTGCCTCGGCACC
>JBBQIA010000025.1:0-12280 GCA_038324485.1 Lysobacterales bacterium | reverse complement strand
AGCGTCCGCGTGCGTTGATCCCGGTGCACGCTTCCCGGTGGGGCCCACCTCGCCGGGGCGGGTCGGGCGGGCCTCGATGCGGGAGCCAGCGGCCTTCGCCGTCCGGCCTCCCGTCAGAACTTACCGTGAGCCTTTAGAACTTGCCGTAATACCCTTCTTTCAGGGCATCAAACAAGTTGGCCGCGGTGTGCATTTCACCGTCGTACTCCACCTGCTCATTGCCTTTCAGGTCCACCGACGTGCCGTCTTCCAACTCGAAACGGTAGGTCGTATTTTCCAAATCTTTTTCCTTCACCAAGACGCCCTGGAAGGCGGCCGGGTTGAAGCGGAAGGTGGTGCAACCCTTCAAACCCTTCTCGTGCGCGTAGCGGTAAATGTCCTTGAAGTCTTCGTAGGGGAAGTCAGTGGGAACATTGGCCGTCTTCGAAATCGACGAGTCAATCCAAATCTGCGACGCGGCCTGGATGTCGACGTGCTCTTTAGGCGAGACGTCGTCGGCGGCAATGAAGTAGTCGGGCAGCTGCGCTTCGGGTTCGTCGCTGTAGGGCATGGCCTTGGCGTTCATCAGCTGACGGTAGGCCAGCAGCTCGAAGCTGTAGACGTCGACCTTTTCTTTCGACTTCTTGCCTTCGCGGATGACGTTGCGCGAGTAGTGATGCGCAAACGAAGGCTCGATGCCATTGCTGGCGTTATTGGCCAAGGACAGCGAAATGGTGCCGGTCGGCGCAATCGAGCTGTGGTGCGTGAAGCGCGCGCCGGTTTCGGCGAGCTTCGCCACGAGCTCCGGCGCCACGGTGGCCACGCGCTGCATGTAGCGGCTGTAAGTCGAGTGCAGGACGCGACCCTTGATGGCGTCACCGACCTTGAAGCCGTCAGCGGCCATTTCCGGACGCAGGCGCAGCATCTCGGCGGTCACGCTGAAGTCCTCGTCCATGATCGGCGCGGGGCCTTTCTCTTCGGCGAGCGACAGCGCCACTTCCCAGCCGGCCACGGCCATTTCGCGCGACACCGCTTCGGTGAACTCGCAGCTGGCCGGCGATCCGTACTTCATCTGCATCATGGTCAGGGCGGAACCCAAGCCCAAGAAGCCCATGCCGTGACGACGCTTGCGGATGATTTCGTTGCGCTGCTGCTCGAGCGGCAGGCCGTTTACTTCAACCACGTTGTCGAGCATGCGGGTAAAGACGCGCACGACTTCTTTGTATTCCTCCCAGTCGAAGCGCGCCTTGTCGGTGAAAGGGTCACGGACGAACTTAGTCAGATTGACCGAGCCCAGCAGGCAGGCGCCGTAGGGCGGCAGCGGCTGCTCGCCACAGGGGTTGGTCGCGCGAATCGACTCGCACCACCAGTTGTTGTTCATCTCATTAACGCGGTCGATGAGGATGAAGCCCGGCTCGGCGAAGTCATACGTCGAGGCCATAATCATTTCCCACAGGCCACGCGCGCGGACTTGGCTGTAGATTCGGCAAGCCACGCGACCGTCGTCGCGGGTGACATAGCCCTTCGAGTTCGGCCAATCGCGCCACACCACCGCCTGCGGGTCGGTGAGATCAACCTCGTGTTCTTCCTTGCTGCCAATCGGGAAGACCAGCGGCCATTCGGCGTCGGTCGCCACGGCGGCCATGAATTCGTCGGTGATCAACAGCGAGAGATTGAACTGGCGCAAACGCCCGTCCTCGCGCTTGGCCTTGATGAACTCTTTGACGTCCGGATGGCTGATCTCGAAGGTGCCCATCTGCGCGCCACGGCGACCGCCGGCCGAGGACACGGTGAAACACATCTTGTCGTAGATATCCATGAAACTCAGCGGGCCCGAGGTGTGCGCGCCGGCGCCCGCCACAAAGGCGCCACGCGGACGCAGGGTGCTGAACTCATAGCCGATGCCGCAGCCGGCTTTCAGGGTCAGGCCGGCCTCGTGCACTTTTTCAAGGATGCCGTCCATCGAATCGGGAATCGTGCCGGACACTGTGCAGTTGATTGTCGATGTGGCGGGCTTGTGCTCCAGCGCACCGGCGTTCGAGGTAATGCGGCCAGCGGGAATCACGCCGCGGCGCAGGGCCCAAACGAAACGCTCATACCAATACTTTTGTTTTTCGGCAGACAGTTCGGCGTCCGCCAGAGCGCGAGCAACGCGCTTGTACGTGGCGTCGATGTCGGCGTCGACCGGCTCGCCCTTCTTGGTCTTCAGGCGGTACTTCTTGTCCCAGATGTCCAAGGACGCTGGCTGCATCGCGATCTCCGCGGACCCAGACGTCTTGACCGCTTCCAAGCGAACCGTGCTCATTACTCATCTCTCCTGCGCCCTAATGGGCGTCGTTATGCACCAAGTTCGATGCGGCAAAGACAGAGAAGCGTCCGCCGTCGGCGCGCTGCGCCGGCGGTACCGCAATCTTCAGTCAACTTGCCCCATGACGAACCATCTGGCCTGCGTCATTCGCTGCGTTCAGCCACCAAATCTGGTGGCCCCTCCCCGCACTCACCCCAATATGTTGTGAGCGTCGGCAGGTAACGGTACGCCCGGCCTTCACCCCTGTCAACGCGTTTTCTGCCCTTGCGGAATGACGCTCTAGCCCGTATTTGATTAAGGGCCAAAACCGTTTGGAGTGCCCTGAACCAATGCGTCCGATCGCCTTCTTCGCCACCCTGCTAGCCGCCGCTGTGGGCGGCGCCCTGCTGGTCCGCGGCTTCGACGCAGGCCCCTCGGCCACGCCCGCCGCAGCGGTCAGCTTGACCCCGGTGCCCATGGCGCGCGCCGCACTGCCCGCCGTATCGGTCGACCCCCTGCCCTCACTGGCACCAATGCTGGAAGGCGTCACACCGGCCGTGGTCAACATCTACACGCGGCAGCTCGTGCAAGTGCAGAGCCCGCTGGCCGCCGATCCCTTTTTCCGGCGCTTCTTTGGCATGCCCGACGGCCCGCAGCAGCGCGAGTCGCAGTCGCTGGGCTCGGGCGTCATCGTTGACGCCGAGCGCGGCTATGTTCTGACGAATCACCATGTGGTCGACAACGCAACGGAAGTCAGCGTGCAGTTGAACGATGGCCGCACCGTCGAGGCCGAGTTCATCGGCAGCGACCCCGGCACCGACGTGGCCCTGATCCGCATTCCCTCCGAAAATCTGCGCGCCCTTGCCTTGGCCGACTCACAGAGCCTGCGCGTCGGCGATTTCGTGGTGGCGGTGGGCAACCCCTTCGGGCTGGGGCAGACGGTCACTTCGGGCATCGTTTCGGCGGTGGGCCGCAGCGGACTGTCGGGCCTTGGCTTTCAAGACTTCATTCAGACCGACGCGTCGATTAACCCCGGCAATTCCGGCGGTGCGCTGGTCAACCTGCGCGGCGAACTGGTGGGCATCAACACCGCCAGCTTCAACCCGCGCGGCTCGGCCGCCGGCAACATCGGCTTGGGCTTTGCCATCCCGGCCAATTTGGCGCAGGAAGTGATGCGCCAGCTGCTGGTGTTTGGCGAGGTGAAGCGCGGCTCGTTGGGGCTGGAGCTGGTCGACCTGACGCCGCGCTTTGCGCAAGAGCTGGGCCTCGAATCCACAATGCGCGGCGCCATCGTGACACGCGTCTACCGCGCGGCACCCGGTGAGGCAGCCGGCCTGCGGCCCGGCGACGTCATCACCGCCATCAACGGTCAGCGCGTGGGCGGCGCGCAGGCGCTGCGCAATGCCGAAGGCCTGCTGCCGGTGAACCAGCCCGCCACTCTCGCGGTGCGTCGCGGCGACACGACGCTCACGCTCGACGCCACCCTGCGCGAGCAGCCGAAGTCGCTGCCGGGTCAGGACATCGACGCGCGACTGGAAGGTGCAACCCTCGGTGACATGGCCGAGCGTTTCCGCAGCGGTGGGGTGGCGGGCGTCTCGGTGATGGAAGTCACGCCCGGCGGCCGCGCCGACCAAAACGGCCTGCGCGGTGGCGACCGCATTTACGGCATCAACGGACGCCGCGTGGACGACTTGGCGGCGCTGCGCAGCGCGCTGGCCCAGCCGCCGCCGCGTCTGGTGCTGCGGGTGCAGCGCGGCGATCGCCAGGGTGATCTCGAACTTCGCTGAGCCCACGCAGGAGCTTGGAGCCCCGGCCCCCGCTAAGGCGAGGCCGGGCTTCACGCGAAATCGGCGACACTCGCGCCATGCCGATCATCCGCGCCATCAGCTTCGACCTCGACGACACCCTGTGGCCCATCTGGCCGATCATCGAGCGCGCCGAAACGGCGATGCACGATTACCTTGAGCGCCACTGCCCCAAGACTGCTGCGGCCTATCCCATGCCGCGCATGCGCGAACTTCGGGAAGAGGTGGCTCGCGCACACCCGCATTTGGCGCACGACTTCACCCGTCAGCGGATGATTTGTTTGGCGCATGCGCTCGAAGACGCCGGCGAAGACGTAGCCCATGCCGAGCCGGCCTTCCAAGCGCTATACCTCGAGCGCAATCGGGTCGATTTCTTTGACGATGCGCTGCCTGCCCTGAAGGCGCTGGCCACGAACTACACGCTGGCGGCCCTGACCAACGGCAACGCCGACCTGCAGCGCATTGGCATCGCCGATCAATTCGCGGTGATCGTCACTGCCCGCGACTTTGGTGCCGCGAAGCCCGAGCGCGCGATTTTCGACCACACCGCGGAGCGCCTTGGTCTGCGCGCCGACGAGGTGCTGCACGTTGGCGATGACCCCTGGCTAGACGTGGAGGGCGCGGCGCGAGCCGGCATGCGCACCTGCTGGGTGAATCGTCGCGATGAAGCGTGGCCGGCCGAACTGCCGGCGCCCGATCTCGCCGTGACGCGCCTCGACAGCTTGGTCGAGGCCTTGGCTTCGGGCCATTTCACCAGCTTCACTCCGGCACCGGCGGCCAAAGCGGCTAAGCTCGGGTGATCGCCGGCGCGCGCCGGCCCTGACCCGCGTGACTCTGCCGCCCATGCCTTTGCCCGACTGCTTCGTTTCCGCCGACGCCACCGCCCTGCCCCTGTTTTGCGTCGATGCGGCGCATTACCCCGCATGGCGCAACGCGCAAACCCCGCGCGTGCAGGCTTGGCTGACGGCGCATGACTTCAAGGGCGCAGCGGGTGCGGCCTTGGTGATTCCCGGCGACGACGGCGCACCGGCCGCCGCAGTGGCGGGCATCGGCGACGCACACGACCCCTGCAGCTTCGGTCATTTGCCGCTGCGCCTTCCATGTTTGAGCTTCCGGCTGGCCGAAGGCCCGCTGCCGATCAGCCCCGACCGCTTGGCTCTCGGCTGGGGCTTGGGCGCGTATCGCTTCACGCGCTATTTGAAGACGGTGAAGCCCACCGCGCGCCTTGCTGTCGACCTCAGCGCTGAAACCAAAACCCTGCTCGATGCCTCCATGCAGGTGCGCGACCTCATCAATACGCCGACCGAGCACATGGGCCCGGCCGACCTCGAGTCCAGCATCGAAGTCTTGGCCACGGCGCATGGCTCAAGCTTCCGCAGCGTGCGCGGCGAAGCGCTGCTGCAGGAAAACTTCCCCGCCATCCACGCCGTCGGCCGCGCCAGCCATCGCGAGCCTCGCTTGATCGAGCTGACGCACGGCGACGTCGGGCTGCCTCATTTGGTGATCGTCGGCAAGGGCGTGTGCTTCGACACCGGCGGGCTCGACGTCAAGCCTGCCGACGGCATGCGCAACATGAAAAAGGACATGGGCGGGGCCGCTCACGCGATTGGCCTCGCGCGTGTGGTGCTCGAGCGCCGCCTGCCGGTGCGCCTGACCCTGCTGGTTCCCGCCGTGGAAAACGCGCTCGGCCCCAACGCCTATCGCCCGGGCGAAGTCATCGCCACGCGCGCCGGGATTTCGGTCGAGATCGACAACACCGACGCCGAAGGCCGCATCGTGCTTTGCGATGCGCTCACCTACGCCGCCGAGCAGAAGCCCGACTTGATCATGGATTTCGCCACGCTCACCGGCGCGGCGCGCATCGCCCTCGGGCCCGATCTGCCGGCGCTGTTTTCCAATCGCGACGACGTGGCAGACGCCTACCTTGGCGCCGGCGTCGGCGAACGCGACCCGCTCTGGCGCATGCCGCTATGGCGTCCGTACTTGAGCTATCTGCAGTCCGGCATCGCCGATTTGGCGAATTCCGGCGCGTCGCGCATGGCCGGATGTGTGACAGCAGCCCTGTATCTCGAACGCTTCGTGCCCGAAGGCCAAGCGTGGACGCACGTGGACGTCTACAGTTGGAACGACGCCGAGCGCCCGGGCAAACCTGCCGGGGGCGAAGCGCAGGGCCTCCGCGCGGCATGGGGCTTTCTCAAGTCCCGATTCGGCACCTAAGCTGCCCCTCACCACGGAATGATGGAGTCCTCCATGCACGTGCAGAAGCTTCTTGAACAGGCGCACCAACTTCCCTCCATTCCGAAGCTGGTGCAGGAGCTGCTAACGGCTTTCGACGACCCCAATGTCGACGCCGGCCGCATTGCCTCGAAGCTTCAGCTCGATCAGGCCCTCACCGCCAAAGTTCTGCGACTGGCCAACTCCTCGTTCTACGGCGGCACGCGCAAGGTGGCATCGGTTAACGACGCGGTGGTGCTGCTCGGCGTCGACGCCCTGCGCACGATGGTGGCCGCCAGCGGCGTGGTGGCCGCATTTGAAGCCCCCGAAGGCTTCGACCTCAAGGGCTTCTGGCGCCGCAGCTTCTTGGTGGCGGGCTTGAGCCGCTGGCTGGTGCGCCGCGGCAAGCTTCGTACGCTGAACGCCGAAACGGCCTTCACCGCAGGCATGCTCCACGACGTCGGCAGCCTGCTGATGCACGTGCTCGACGCTGAGCGCATGAATGAAGTGGACGCCGCGGTCGCCGCCGGCGCCCCGCGTGGCGACACGGAACAAATGATCCTCGGCTACACCTCGGTCGAGATTGGCGGCGCGCTGGCGCGCCACTGGCATTTCCCCGATGCGCTCTGCGAAGCCGTGGTCAACCAAGCGGCGCCGATGGCCGCCAAGGTACCCAACGAATACGCCGGCGTGGTCCACGTGGCGCGTGCCTGTTATCTGCTCCTCCTCGGCAAGCAGCCCTTGGAAGGCCTCTTCCGCAGCGCTGCCGCACCGGTGGCCTCGTGGCTGGAGCTCGACCAAGAGCTGCTCGAAGAATATTGGGACGAAGCCTCCGAACTCGGCCGCGACATGGATGCCCTGCTCGACTGACTTTCGTCACTGATCTTTCGGACTACGACTTGGCACAGTGTCGTCATGCCGAACGCGGCAGACTCCGCGCGACTTGACCCGAGGTGTCCATGAGCCGTCCCGAAGACCACCTGCGCGACCTGCGCATCGATCGTTCGCGCCAAGGCAAGCGCCCCGTCTCCTACCGCCGTTGGTATGTTCTTGCCGGCGTCGTGGTCTTGATTGGCGCGCTCGTCTTTTGGCGCGGCATGCAGCCGCTGCCGGTGGAAGTCACTGTGGCCCGCAGCGCGGCCGAGTCCGGCCCGCCCACGCTTCTCGATGCCTCGGGCTTCGTTACAGCGCGCCGCATTGCCACGGTGTCGTCGAAAGTCACCGGCCGCGTCGCCGAAGTGCTGATCGAAGAAGGCATGAAGGTCGAAGTCAATCAACTGCTGGCTCGGCTTGACCCCACCGACGCCACCGCCCAGCTAGCGCTGTCGACCGCGCAGCTCGCGTCCAGCGAATCGCAGCTGGCCGAAGCCCGCACGCAGCTGGCCCTCGCCAACACCACGCTCGCGCGTCAGCAGGAATTGATCGCTCGCCAGCTGGTGTCGCAGGCCTCGCTCGATCAAGCGAAAGCCGACCGCGACGCCCGCGCAGCCCGCCTGATCAGCCTGCAAAAAGCCGTCGAGGTGGCCCGCGACCAGCGCGTCCTGTCCGAGATCGGGCTCGACAACACCGAGATTCGCGCGCCCTTCCCCGGCGTCATCGTCGCCAAGGCGGCCCAGCCCGGCGAGATGATTTCGCCGCTGTCTGCCGGCGGTGGGTTTACCCGCACCGGCGTCGGCACGCTCGTCGACATGGACTCGCTCGAGGTCAACGTCGACGTCAATGAAGCCTTCATTGGTCGCGTGCAGCCGCAAATGCCCATCGAGGCGGTGCTCAACGCCTACCCCGACTGGAAGATTCCCGGCACCGTCATCGCCATCGTGCCCACCGCCGACCGCACCAAGGCCACGGTAAAGGTGCGCATTGCGCTTGACAGCAAAGACTCGCGCATCGTTCCCGACATGGGCGTGCGGGTGAGCTTCCTCGCCGTGGTCGAGGCCGATGCCCCAGCGCCGACCGGCGCCTTCGTGCCGGACGCCGCTGTGGTGCAGCCCAAGGCGACCGCCGACGGCGAGGCCGCCGCCAGCCCCTTCGTTTACGTGGTTCGCGACGGCAAAGCCGTCCGCGTTGACGTCAGCTTGGGCGAGGTGGCGCAAACCGAGCGCCACGTCATGACTGGGCTTTCGGGTGGCGAACAGGTCATCGTCGCGCCGCTGGCGCAGGTTTCGGACGGAGCGGCGGTGCTGATTCAGACCGACGCGTCCGCGCCGCGCTGACCGCCCCGCGAGCCGCCCCATGGCCACTGAATCCCCCTCCCTGTTTCCACTCGTCGAGATTCGCGACCTCACCAAGGCCTACGAGCGCGGCAAGCAGCGCATTGAAGTACTGCATGGCATTCAGCTCGACATTCCTGAAGGCGATTTTGTCGCCCTGATGGGGCCGTCCGGCTCGGGCAAGACCACTTTGCTCAACCTCATTGGCGGCATCGATTCGCCGACCTCGGGCCTGCTGAAAGTGGGCGGCCAGCGCATCGACGACTACAGCCCCGATGAACTGGCAACGTGGCGCGCCGAAACGGTGGGCTTCATTTTCCAGAGCTACAACTTGATGCCGGTGCTCTCGGCCTTGAAGAATGTCGAACTGCCCCTGCTGCTCACCGAAATGAGTGCCGGCGAACGCACCAAGCGCGCGCGGCTGGCGCTGGATCTGGTGGGCATCGCTGATCGCGCCGGCCACAAGCCCAGTGAGCTATCCGGCGGCCAGCAGCAGCGCGTGGCCATTGCGCGTGCCTTGGTCAGCGACCCGAAATTGCTGATCTGCGATGAGCCCACCGGCGACCTGGATCGCAAAACGGCTGATGAAGTGCTGCGCCTGCTGCAGCGTATGAACACCGAGTTCGGCAAGACCATCATCATGGTCACCCACGATCCAAAGGCCGCGGAGTACGCGCGCCGCACGGTGCATTTGGACAAGGGCGAACTGGTGCAGGAGGCCGCGCACTAAGCGCGGAAGATCCATGATGAAGTTCGTCAGCCTCGTGCTTTCGGGGCTCACCCGAAAAAAACTGCGCACGACGCTGACCTTCCTCTCGTTGGCGGCCGCTTTCACCCTGCTTGGTCTGCTGCAGGCGGTGAACTCGCTGTTCTCCGGCGCGGCCGACTTTCTTGGCGCCAATCGGCTGATTACGCAGGCCAGCACCAGCTTTACGCAGTCCCTGCCGATGCGGCTGATGCCGCAGATTGAGGCGGTGCCCGGCGTCACGGCGGTCAGCCATTCGCAATTCTTCGGCGGGCAATACGGCGAGGGCCGCAGCTTCTTCCCGCAGTTCGCGGTGAACCCGCGTCGCCTGCGCGAAACCTACCCCGAGTGGGTCTTGCAAGAGGACGAATGGCGCAACTTCACCTCGACCCAAGACGGCGCCATTGCCGGCCGCATCTTGGCCGAGCAGAACGGCTGGAAGGTGGGCGACATCATCCCGCTCAACAGCTTCATCTGGACCAAGGTGGATGGCACGCGGCTGTGGGAATGGCGTTTAGTCGGCATCTTCGATGGAAAAGACGCTGAATGGCAGAAGCGCGCCAACCTGATGTACCTCAATTACGGCCAGTTTGATGAGGGCCGCACTGCCGGCGCGCGCGGGTTGGCCGGGGTCTTCGTCGTGCAAGTGGCCGACCCACGCGAGAGCGAACGCATTTCCAGCGTCATCGACGCGAAGTTCGCCAACTCATCGGAAGAAACTAAGACGCAAAGCGAGCAAGAATTTCAGCTGGGCTTTATTCGTCAACTGGGTGACATCGGGCTGATCGTCAACTTGATCACCGCTGCGGTGTTTTTCTCGATTCTGTTTTTGACCGGCGTGGCCATGAGCCAAGCAGTGCGCGAGCGCATCCCCGAATTGGCCGTGCTGAAATGCCTTGGCTTCAAAGACCGCCAAGTAATGTGGCTGGTGCTGGCCGAAAGCTTTGCCCTGTGTCTGCTTGGCGCCTTGGCCGGCATGCTGTTCGCCAGTTTCGTGATGGGCTTCTTGCCGCCCGAATTCCCGATCACGGCGAACGCGTTTGTGTGGGTGGTTGCTGGCGTCAGCGTGCTGGTGCTCACCCTGCTGGTCGGCCTGCCGCCGGCCCTGACCGCGCAGCGCTTGAAGATCGTCGACGCCTTGGCCGGACGCGCCGGTGACTCGCCACTGGAGCTGGCACTGCGCAAAGCCATTGAGTGGCCGGCGATGGGCTGGCGCTGGATCATGGGGCGGCCGATGCGCGTGGCGGAGGCCGAGGAATGAGTACCTGGACCCAAGTGCGCGAAATCACCCTAATGAACCTGCGCTCGATTCCCGAGCGGCTCGGCCCGAGCTTGGTCATCGTCATCGGCATTGCCGGCGTGGTGGCCGTGCTGGTGGCCCTGCTTTCGATGTCCTCGGGGCTCGATGAGACGCTGGGCACCGGTGGTCGAACCGACCAAGCCATGATCACGCGCGGCGGCGCCAACGGTGAGCTCGCCAGTTTCCTGTCGATTGGCTCGGCGACCTTGGTCAAGCAAGACCCGGCCATTGCTCGTGCCGAAGACGGTATGCCGCTGGCTAGTGGCGAATTGATCGTCATCACCGAAGTGCCGCGTCCCGGCCAGCGCACCGGCGCCAACGTCACCCTGCGCGGCATCGAGCCGGTGGGCCTGCGTCTGCGCGAGGGCTTTCGCGTGGTGCGCGGACGCCTGTTTCGACCCGGCGTGCAGGAGCTGGTGGTGGGTGCCGGCGCGGCACAGCAGTTCACCGGCTTAGAGGTCGGAAAGACCCTGCGTTTCCGAGGCTCGACGTGGACCGTCGTCGGTCACTTCGAGAGCGGCGGCAAATACGATTCCGAACTCTGGAGCGACGTCGGCACGGTGCAGAGCGCGTGGCGACGCAGCGGCGTGTCATCCATCTTGGCCCAGCTGAAATCATCCGCTGCCCTTGCGCCGATGTCCGAGCGCTTGAAAACCGACCCGCAGCTCGACGTCGAAGTGAAAAGCCAGCTCGATTTCTACCAAGGTCAAAGCGGCCAGCTCACCGCCACCATCGGCATCTTGGCCGGCATCGTGGCGGTCATCATGGCCTTCGGCGCCACCTTCGGCGCCCTCAACACCATGTACTCGGCCGTGTCGGCACGAACGCGAGAAATCGGCACGCTGCGCGCGCTCGGCTTCGGCGCACCGCCGGTCGTCGCCTCGGTGATGGCCGAAGCCTTGCTGTTGAGCACCTCGGGCGGCCTGCTGGGCGCGCTCTTCGCCTACTTGGTCTTCAACGGCTACGCCGTCTCGACCTTGGGCGGCGGATTCACCCAAGTGGCCTTCCAATTCGCAGTGACGCCGCAGCTGGTGTCTGTGGGCTTAGGCCTCGCCATCGCCATCGGGTTTATCGGCGGGCTGGCGCCGGCCATCCGCGCCGCGCGGATTCCGGTGACCTCGGCGCTGCGCGAGTAAAGACTGCGCTGTCTGGACGGCGCGCCGATGTGCGCACCTAAGCCGCCCGCTTCGGCGCCCGCATGACCAGCGCCACGCTCGCTAAAATCACCGCCATTGCCAGCCACGTGTCGGCCGAGAAGCGCTCCTGCAGCACGACGGTGCCCAACAACACCGCAATCGCCGGATTGACGTAGGCGTAGGACGTTGCCAGCGCCGGCCGCACGTGGTGCAGCAGCCAGATGTAGGCGCTGAAGCCAATGATGGAGCCGGCGAAAGTCAGGTAGACCAAGGCGGCAGTGGACGAGATCGGCGGCCAGCCGACGAAGCGCTCGCCAAGAATCAGCGAAGCCAGCAGCATCCACAGGCCGCCGCACATCATTTGTCCGGCGGCGCTCATGAAGGGCGCGGGCAAGTCTTGGTCACGACTCCAGACCGAGCCCCACGCCCACGACAGCGGCGCGACGATTAGGCAGAGCGTGCCCATCAGCGAGCCCTCGAACTCGCTGCCCGAATGCAGTAAGGCCACGCCGCCCACGCCCATCAGGATGCCCGACCACTCCATGGCGCCCAGTCGACGGCCGCGCAGGCTGGCGAACACCGCCACGAACAGCGGCATGGTGGC
>JBBQIA010000024.1:0-12766 GCA_038324485.1 Lysobacterales bacterium | reverse complement strand
TCCGACATCCTGGGTGATGAAGACCACCTCGGCGATATGGACTTCAAGGTCGCCGGCACCTCCGAGGGCATCTCGGCGCTGCAGATGGACATCAAGATCGAGGGCATCACCGCCGAGATCATGAAGATCGCCCTCACGCAGGCCAAAGCGGGTCGCCTGTACATCCTCGACGAGATGAACAAGGGCCTGAACGCCCCGCGCGCTGAGCTCTCCGAGTACGCGCCGCGCCTGCTGACCATGAAGGTGCACCCGGACAAGATTCGCGAAGTCATCGGCAAGGGTGGCTCGACCATCCAGTCGATCACCAAGGAAACCGGTACGCAGATCGATATCCAAGACGACGGCACGATCATCATTGCCTCGGTGAACGCGGCGGCGGCTCAGGCGGCTAAGGCGCGCATCGAGCAGATCACGTCGGACGTCGAGCCGGGCCGCATCTACGAAGGCAAGGTCGCCAAGATCATGGACTTCGGTGCCTTCGTGACGATTTCGCCCGGCAAGGACGGCTTGGTGCACATCTCGCAGATCTCCGACGAGCGCGTCGAGAAAGTCGGCGACAAGCTGAAAGAAGGCGACTTGGTGAAGGTCAAAGTGCTGGAAGTCGACAAGCAGGGCCGCATCCGCCTGTCGATCAAGGCCGTGTCGGAAGGTGAGGGCGAGAGCGCGTAATCGCTCCGCTCTAACGGACACAGCGTTAAACAAAAAACCCGCCGAAAGGCGGGTTTTTTGTTGGCTGATGATTGAATCGCGCCGCCCGTTGTATCGCGCAGGCCGCCCTTTTAGCTCTAAGCGGCGACGACGTGCTCAACCCGATTACGGCCGCCTACTTTGGCGGTGTAGAGCATGCGGTCGGACTCGCCGAGCAATGCGTGGATGTTTTTGCTCGGGTCGATACTCGTGCATACGCCAATGCTGGTGGTGGCATGGATGACCCGGCCCTCGGACAGATGGATGTCGAGCTTTTCAATACGCTCGCGCAGTGCTTCAAAGTAAGCCATGGCCTCATCCGCACTCAGTCCTGACGCGAACACCACGAATTCTTCGCCGCCGAAGCGGGCCACGATGTCACCTTCGCGGCCGTGCTCCGAAATGGCTTTGGATACTGCTTTGAGCGCCAAGTCTCCGCCGTCATGGCCATAGGTGTCGTTGATCTTTTTGAAGTGATCAATATCGAGCGTGCCGATGGCGTAGGGCTTGCGTGCGCCCTTCATGCTGTCGAGGCGCTTGGTGGCTAGGTCGAAGAAATGCCGGCGATTCGACAGGCCGGTGAGGAAGTCTTTCGTCGCCAAGTCTTGCAGCGTGCCGATCAAGTCGAGGTTGTCGACGTTCTGCGAGACGCGGCAGAAAAATTCTTCGCGTGAGAAAGGCTTGTGCTGGAAGTCGTTGGCGCCGTTCTTCAAGAAGCGCGCCACCAGCTCGCCCTTGTTGGCGCCACTGATGCCGATGATGGCGAGACGGTCGCGGTTGTAGCGCTCGCGAAGTTTCGACGACAGTTCGACGCCGGTCATGCCCGGCATTTCGTGGTCGGTGATAACTAAACGAATGCCGGGGTCTTGCTCAATGGCGGCCAAGGCTTGATCGCCGCTGGCGGCCAGCATCACGCGGAAGCCGTAGGACGACAGCAGTTCCGCAACCATTAAACGCACGGAGGCGGAATCGTCCACCACCAAGGCAGTGATGCGACGATTTCGTTCCAGACGCTGCACGAGCCACGCGATGTATTCCAAGTGGCCGGGCGCGCTTTTGATGACGTAGTCGACCACCGAACGACCCAGCACGCGGTCACGCAAGGCTTCGTCGTACTTGCTCGACACCACCACAACCGGAAGGCCGGTGGCGGACAGGCGTTCGATGATGGCTTCTTCGCCGGCGTCGGGCAGCACCAAGCCGCTCAGAACCAGAAAGATATCGGGGTGTTCCTGTAGCGCGGCGTCAGCTTCGGCCATCGTCCGCGCCATAGCGATCGGCAGCTTGAGTTGGCTTTCGACGGCCTCGGCCAGCATCCCGGCATAACTGCGGGAGTTCTCGACAATCAGAACGCGCTGGGGAAGCGACTGGAGGCTCATGGATGACCGTTGCGGCTAGAAGGCTGACAGCATCGCGCTCGAGCCCTATCGGGGGCAAGTGGGCCAAGGAGTCAGGCTCACGCCATCCGAACAAGGTGCCCTTACGCCGGACGCCGCAGCCACTCCAAGCGATGCGAGGCGTGCTTCTCGCCCAGCAGTCGCGTCAGGATGGGCAGGCTCGGTGCCAGCGCTTCCGCGAGCTTCCACGGCGGATGAAACAGCAGCATGCCGCTGCCGTTGAGGCGCAGCGGTGAGTCATCGGGGCGGACCAGCAACTCGGCGCAGAGTAAGCCGCGCGGTGCCAGCAGGGCGGCCTCGCGAAAGAAGCTGTGCAAGGTGCGGCGTTGCTTGATGGGGTACCACACCGCCACGCCACCATTGGGCCAGCGCGTCAGGGCTTCCTTGACGGCAGCAATGACCAAAGCGTGCTCGCCCTCTTGGGCTTCGTAGGGCGGGTCGATCAGAACCAAGCCGCGTTTTTCCTTGGGCGGCAGCAGGGCGCGAACGCCGCTATAGCCATCGCGGGCATGGACGGCCGAACGCGGGTCGTGAGCCAGCGTGGTTTTGAGGAGTGCGGCTTCCTCGGGCTGCAGTTCGCATACGGCCAAACGATCCTGAGGCCGCATCGCGGCCAGCGCGATTCTCGGTGAGCCGGGATAGTGGCGCAGCGGCATTTTGCGATTTTCGCCCACCACCACTTCGAGCAAGCGTTCAACCGGCGCAGGCAGGCCGCGCACGGACCACAGACGCCGAATGCCGGTCGCAGCCTCGTCGGTTTTTCCGGCGGCTTCCGCATCGAGGTCGTAGAGGCCACGGCCGCCGTGCGTGTCCAGCACGAAAAAAGCGCTGTCTTTGGTTTTCAGCGCGTCGATCCATGCCAGGAGTGCGACGTGTTTGAGGACATCGGCGTGGTTGCCGGCATGAAAGGCGTGGCGATAATTCATCGGTGGCAGTTTAGCGCCGTCAACGGCCTGCACGCGTTAGCATCGCGGCACTCTTCGTAAAAAAGGACGGCCTTGGCCAAGATCATGCGCTGGACGCTTCGCGGTGGGCTGTTGCTTCTGCTGGCCCTGACGGTGCTGGTGCTGCACAGCCTTTACTTTAAGCCCCTCAGCATCCGCGTTTTTTACGAGCGGGTGTTCGTCTCGTTTGCGCTCGACAGCCCGGAAACGCTCTCGGCGCTCGGCCTGCTTCCGCCGGCGCTGAATTGGACGGCGGATCGCCTCGACGACTATTCGTTGGCGCATGGCGAGGCTCAGGTGGCCAAGCTGAAGGAGGATTTGGCCACGCTGCGCCGCTACGACCGCAGCGCTCTTGATGATCGACTGAGCTACGACGCGCTCGAGTTTTTTCTGCAAATGCAGGCGGACGGCGATCGCTTTCGTCTGCACAACTATCCGCTGAATCAGCTGTTTGGCGTGCAGAGTAATTTGCCCAGCTTCCTTGCCGCGCAGCATCGTGTTCTTGGTCTGGGTAGTGCCGAGGACTACGTGTCCCGTCTTCGCGAGATCCCGCGGGTGGTGGCCGAGATTGACGAGGGCCTGCAGCTCCGCGAGTCCTTGGGAATTATTCCGCCGACTTTTGTGGTCGAAAAGGTGGGCGCCGAGATGCGGGGCTTTGTGGCCACCGCGCCCACTGACAACATCCTATACACCGCGCTTGCCGAGAAGATGGCGAAGGCTTCCGACCCGATTGCCGAGGACGCGCAGTCGCGCCTGCTGGCCGAGGCTGAGCAGGTGATTCGTGACGAGGTGTATCCGGCCTATCAACGTTGGATCGACGGGTATGCCGCGCTGTTGCCAAAGACGACGGGCAATAACGGCGTTTGGGCCTTGCCGGACGGTGACGCGCTTTACCGCTACATGATTCGCATGCACACCACGACTGACATGAGCCCTGAAGAGATTCATGCGCTGGGCCTTTCGGAGGTGGCGCGCATTGAAATCGAGATGGACGCCATTCTTCGCGGCGAGGGACTGGCCAAAGGCAGCATCGGCGAGCGCGTGCGAATGATCGCCGAACG
The DNA here is from genome assembly GCA_038324485.1 of Lysobacterales bacterium. Lineage (GTDB taxonomy): Bacteria > Pseudomonadota > Gammaproteobacteria > Xanthomonadales > Xanthomonadaceae > Silanimonas. The sequence goes on along the minus strand of JBBQIA010000024.1, from coordinate 8,677 downwards.
GCCTGATCAGCTTTATCCCGATACGGACGAGGGCAGGGCGGAGATTCTGCGCGACTACCAGTCGATGATCGACACCATCGATGCGGGGCTGGATCCCTACTTCAACGTGCGTCCCCAGCAGTCGGTGCGTGTCGAGCGCATTCCCGTGTTCAAGGAGAAGACCTCGCCCGGCGCCTATTACCAAGGCCCTGCGCTTGATGGCTCACGACCCGGCGTGTTCTACGCCAACTTGCGCAGCGTTGCTGAGATTCCGCGCTTCAGCATGCGCACGCTGGCCTATCACGAGGGCATTCCGGGCCACCATTTTCAAGTGACGATTCAGCAGGAGCTGCAGGGCGTTCCGACCTTCCGCAAGCTGCTGCCCTTTACCGCTTACTCAGAGGGCTGGGCGCTTTACTCCGAGCAGCTTGCCTCTGAAATCGGCTTCCAACCCACGCCCTTGGATGATCTGGGTCGTCTGCAGGCCGAGATGTTTCGCGCCGTGCGTTTGGTGGTCGACTCGGGTCTGCATTACCAGCGCTGGACGCGGGAGCAGGCGATTGACTACATGGTCGAAAAGACCGGTATGCCGCAGACGGATGTCGTGGCCGAGATTGAGCGTTACCTTGTAATGCCCGGACAGGCACTGGCTTACAAGGTCGGAATGAACATGATTTTGGCCCTGCGTGACGAGGCGCGGTCCGAGTTGGGCGAGCGCTTCGACATCAAGGGGTTCCACGATGTTGTGCTAATCAACGGCGCCTTGCCGATGACCTTGCTGCAGGCCGAGGTGCGCGACTGGATTGCGGAGGAAAAACCCAAGGCTTGAGCCGAATGCCGCCGCAGCGTGTCGTTTAGGGCACCAGCCCAAGGACGGTGCCTGCGGCCATCGAAAGCCCCGCGAGGGCGCTGCCGATGACGGTCGCGGCGAGCACGTCGCTGGGGTAGTGCACGCCCAGCACGACGCGCGATACCGCAATGCTGGCGGTGAAAGGCAGGAGCGCCCATGCCAAGACCGGGTAGTGGGCCACCGCGACGAGCGAAAACGAGACGGCGTGTAGCGTGTGCCCCGAGGGGAAGCTGTATTCGTCGAGGGGCGCCACCCAAGCCCGAATTCGCGCATCGGCATTGCAGGGCCGCGCGCGTCGCGTCCAGCGCTTTAGTCGGCGATACAGAAACAGTGCGGCGCACCCTGTGGCGGCCAAATGAGCCGATGCAGCAAGTCCGGGATAACCCTCAATCAGCACGATCAGCGCCATCAGCGCGTACCAAAACACCCCGTCGCCTAGCCGGCTGATGCTCGCGAAGAAAGCGCGAATCATGCCTCGTTCGCCCCACCGATTGACCTGAAGGCACCAGCGGTGTTCGCGTTCAAGCATGGCGGCGCGCGACATCATCATGCCGCCCTCTCCATATTTGCCGGGCGCGTGGAAGCGTTAGACAAGCCGCGAAGCAGTTCGGCAAAGTCGAGAGACACCTGTTCAGGTGAGAGGTTTTCAACCGCTCGTCGTGCCGCCGCGCCCATTGCCTTGCGATCGCCGGCCTGGGCCATCGCAATGGATAGGAATCGATCAAGAAACGCGGCTTCATCACCGAATGAAACCGCTGCGCCGTGCGCGCCATCGGTGAGGTGTTCGCGTGCAGCACCGTAGTTGAAGGCCGCCGTTGGCAGGCCGCAGGCCATGGCTTCCAGCGTGACGTTGCCAAATGTTTCCGAGAGGCTGGGGAAGCAAAACACGTCGGCAGACGCGAAGTGTGCGGCCAAGTCCTCCCCGCGCCGCGTTCCGGCGAACACGACATCCGGGTGCTCGTTTGCAAGGCTGGCCCTAGCCGGCCCATCGCCAACGAGCACCAGTTTTGAGCCGGGTCGCATTGTTTGAAGCGTGCGATGGCAGCGCATCAGTAGCGGGAGGTTTTTCTCATGAGCCAAACGGCCGACATGGACGACGGCTAAATCATTCGATCCAATGCCCCACTCCGCCCTTAGCCCGTCTGAGCGAAAGCGCGGATGGAAGCGTTGAGTGTCCACGGCGCGGCCCAAACGACGTGCATTAAGAAACCCCTGCGCGGTGAGCTGCTCGGCGAGTTCTTGAGTAGGTACCAGCGTCGCATCGGCGCGATTGTGGAAGCGGCGGAGCCACGCGAACACCCAAGGCGAAAGGAAGGCCGCGCCGTAGCGGCCCACGTAATCGTCAAAGCGCGTATGGAATCCGGTGGCGACTGGGATGCCCATGCGCTTCGCTGTGCGAAGCGCCGACCACCCGAGCGGGCCTTCGGTAGCGATGTAGAGCGCATCGGGCCGATTTAGCGTCCATCGCGCCGCAAGGCGACGACCTGAGGGCAGGCCAAAGCGCATTCCCGGATAGCGAGGAATGGGCGCGCCGTCGACGCACAACAGGCCCGGGGATTCGCGGGTGATTTCGCCCGCACGGCTTGGTCGAACCAACCCGACCTCGTAGCCCAGTGCCTTCAATCCCTCATGCAGGGATTGCACGGTCAAGGCAACACCGTTGATCTCCGGCGGGTAGGTCTCGGTGACCAGTTCGAAACGATGCGCGCGCTGGGGAGTCGACGTATCCATGTCGCACAGGCTGCTCGCCTTGCGCGGCAGCGCCATGACATGTGCATGACGCCAAAATGACGAGCGTCAGCGCTACTCAATAACCAGCGCGATGCCGATGTCTCGCAGGTGATCGCGTTCGGTTTCCAGATCGGCGCGCGTCAGCGGATGCTGCTCCAGCCAACGTTTAGCGAAGCGCAGCGTCAGCGTGGTGTCGTCGGCGCGTAGCCGAAGCCCTGGCACTTGCCCGCCCTCATGGGCGCGATGCAGAAGGGTGGCGAGCCGAAGCAGCAGGGCGCAGCGCTGCGCCGCCGGTGCCAAGCGGTCTGGAAGGCTTTCAAAGCTGGTGAGTCGGACGGCGCGGCGCTGGTTTCGCACCAAGGTGGCGATGAACTGCTGCTCGGTGCGCGAGAAGCCAGCAATGTCGGAGTGCTCAAGGATGTACGCCCCGTGCACGTGATGCTGGCTGTGGGCGATGGCAAGGCCCACTTCATGGATCCGTGCCGCCCAAGAGAGGGCCTGACGATCTTCGGGCTCCATGCCCCAATGGCTTTCCACATCGTCGTAGAGCGACAAGGCCGTGGCTTCCACGCGTTTAGCTTGCTCTGCGTCGATGCCGTATCGCGCCATGAACGCGGTGATCTGATCTCCGCGGGGATCGCTCTTGCTGCCACGGCCCATCAGGTCGTAGAGAATGCCCTCACGCATGGCCGTTTCGCTGACCTGCAGCTTGCGAAGGTCAAGCGCCTCGAAGGCCGTCGCAAGCACCAGCACGCCGCCGACGATGACCGGTTGGCGCTCGGCGCTGAGTTTCGGAAATTTGACCTTGTCGAGCGTTTCGAAGGACTGAATCCGCGCCGATAACTCGGCCAAGGCCGTGTCGGTGATGACGCCGCCCTTGGACAGGTTTAGCGCGCCACAAATTTCACCAATGGCCTTGATCGTTCCGGATGAGCCGAAGGCTTCCTTCCAGCCAAGGTGACGATACAAGCCGGCGAATTGCTGAAACTCAGCCGCCATTTCCAACTGCGCTTCTTGCCAGCGCTTTCGATTGATTTTTCCGTTGGCGAAGAAACGCTTAGTGGTCGCAACGCAGCCCATCTGCAAGCTTTCGCGCTCGATCGGCTCGACGCCGTCACCAACGATGAATTCAGTTGAGCCGCCACCGACGTCGATGACCAAGCGGCGCGAGGCACTCGGCGGGTGGCCGTGCAGCACGCCTAGGTAGACCAAGCGCGCTTCTTCGCGCCCGGCCACTACTTCGATGCCGTGCCCTAAGGCGGTTTCGGCAGGCAGCAGGAAGCTCTTCGGATTGCGCATCTGCCGAACCGTGCTGGTGGCAATGGCGCGAACACGCACGGATGGAATGCCGCGGAGCTTTTGCCCGAAGCGCGACAGGCAGTCGAGCGCGCGGGCCACGACATCGGGGCGCATTCCGCCATTGCCATCCAGTCCTTCGGCCAGGCGCACCATGTCTTTGATGCGGTCGACAATCCGCAAATGACCCAAGGTGTAGCGGGCCACCACCAGATGAAAGCTGTTGGATCCGATGTCGACAGCGGCGAGAAGGTCGCCGTCTTTCAGCGTGCGCGGCGCGGAATTCGGCATCTTATTGGCACAGCTTGGCGAGAAGGGCCTGCTGGGCCGAGTAGGGCATTTCGTCTGGCCCCGGAACGGCGCGTTCATAGCGACCATCGGATTGCAAAAGCCAGGCTTGCGTGTTGTCGACGAGGTAGTTTTCTAACTCTTCCTCGAAAACTCGCCGTGCCAGCTTCGGGTCGAGAATGGGGAAGCAGGTTTCTACCCGGCGCAATAAATTGCGCTCCATCCAATCGGCGCTCGAGCAATACAGCTGCGGCGAGTCGTCGTTTTGGAACCAATACACGCGGCTGTGTTCGAGGAAGCGTCCCACCACCGAGCGCACGCGTATGTTCTCAGAGAAACCGACCACGCCCGGACGAAGCGAACAGGCGCCGCGAACAATCAGGTCGATCTGCACGCCGGCACGCGAGGCGGAATACAGACCGCGAATGACGCTGGCTTCGTTGAGCGCATTCATCTTCGCGATGATGCGTGCCGGCTTTCCTTCGCGGGCGTTTTGGGCTTCGCGAGCGATCTTCCCGAGCAGTCCCGCATGCAGCGTAAAGGGCGAGGTCAACAGCTGCTTGAGCTTGAACGAGGGCGCCAGCCCTGAGAGCTGCTGGAACAGCGCGTGCACGTCGAACCCGATGTCGTCGTTCGAGGTCATTAGGCCGATGTCGGTGTAGGCCCGCGCCGTGCCCGAGTGATAGTTGCCGGTGCCCAGATGCACGTAGCGCCGGATGCGCGGCCCCTCGCGGCGAACGACCAGCATCATCTTGGCGTGGGTTTTGTAGCCGACCACGCCGTAGAGCACCTGCACGCCGGCTTCTTGCAGCTGGTCGGCCAGGCGTAGGTTGGCTTCTTCGTCAAAGCGCGCCCGCAGCTCAACCACCACGGTCACGTCTTTGCCGTTTTGCGCGGCGGTGATCAAGTGTTCTATTAGGGGCGAGTTTCGTCCGACGCGATACAGGGTCTGCTTGATCGCCAGCACATCGGGGTCTTTCGCCGCCTGCGCTAAGAAGTCGAGCACGGTGCCGAAGCTGTCGTAAGGGTGATGCACCAGCAGGTCGCGCTCAGCAAGCTGCTCGAAGGGCGCATCGGCATCGAGGCGCGACGGGCGCGGGGCGAAGGGCTCGAACTTCAGTTCGGGGCGATCCACCAGATCGTAAACCTGCGTCACGCGATTCAAGTTCACCGGGCCGTTGATGCGATAGACGGCAGTCTCGGGCAGCGAAAAGTTTTGCAGCAGCACCTGCACGATGACGTTCGGGCAGTTTTCTGCAATTTCTAAACGCACGGCGGGACGGAATCCACGCCCCACCAGTTCGTCGCGCACGGCATGCGCCAAGTTCTCCACTTCCTCTTCGTCAACGACCAGCTCGGAATTTCGGGTCACCCGGAATTGCCAAGCCCCCTTCACCTTCATGCCGGGGAAAATTTCCTCAACGAAGGCGGTCAGTACGGCTGAGAGCAGCACAAAATCACTGGGCTGCCCGCTTACCGACTGCGGAATTTGGATGATGCGCGGCAGCGAGCGCGGCGCGCGAACCACGGCCATGCCGCCGGCGCGACCGAAGGCGTCTTTGCCGTCCAGCACCACGACGACGTTGAGTGATTTGTTGAGGATGCGCGGAAACGGATGCGCCGGGTCGAGTCCCACCGGCGAGAGCACCGGCATGATGTCGTGCTCGAAATATTCCTTCAGCCAGCGCTTTTGCTTGGCGTTCCATGCGTCGCGCGGAAGAATTCGAATGCCGGCTTCGTTGAGCGCCGGGCGCAGGGTGTCGTTCCAGAAGCGGTACTGGTCTGCGACCAGCAAGCCGGCCTCCTTATGGACCTGGTCCAGCGATGGCCCCGGTGCAATGCCGTCGATGCTGGTGGTGGTGCCAAACTGGATGCTCGTACGCAGGGACGCCACGCGAATCTCGAAGAACTCATCGAGATTGGTGCAGCTGATGCACAGATAGCGCAGGCGCTCGAGCAGCGGGATCGACGGGTCTTCGGCTTGCGCCAAGACGCGTCGATTAAACGCCAGCTGAGAAATTTCGCGGCTTAGAAACAGCTCGTGATCCGGGAGCCCGGTGGCGCTGGATGCCGTTTTTGCCGCCGGCGTACGCCGGGGAGTTTTCTGGGGCACGTCAGCCGCCTCGCAATAGTCAGCCTTTGATTGGAAACGACCCGCACCCTGCTGGCAAGCCATTTTGGCCGAATGATTCAGTCCTCGTCGTCCAAGCTGGCCCGCACAGCGACGGAGCCGGGGCCAAACACGCAGGCGAAACGGCTGCCTTTTCCAACTTCGCTTTGAATGTCGAGCCGGCCTTGATGCAAGTTCAGCACGTGCTTGGCGATCGATAGGCCAAGACCGGTACCGCCTGTTTCCCTAGCCCGGCTGGTCGACACGCGGTAGAAGCGTTCCGAAAGCCTTGGAAGATGCTGTGCCGGAATGCCATAGCCGCTGTCTTCGACGGTCAGAACCACGCCACCGTCCGTGGTGCGCTCGAAACTCACCTCAATCCGACCGTCGACCGGGGTGTAGCGCACCGCATTGATGACCAGATTCGAAAACGCGCTGTGCAGTTCGCGCGTTGAGCCGAGCAAGTCGACGCCGGCGCGGTCTTCAACGTGGATCTCGTGCTTTCCAGCGGATAGGGCTTGGGCTTCGCGTCGCAGGGTGGCGAGCATTGGCGCCATGGCCACCGTTTCGTGTTCTGCGAGCGCTTCTTGGGCTTCGAGCCGCGAGAGGGTGAGCAAGTCTTCGACCAATTGCGACATGCGCTGCGACTGCTTGCGCATTTCGGTCAGCATCGGCGCCAGTTCGGGATGATCGTCCACGTCCATGATGTCGAGGTAGCCATGCACCACCGTCAGCGGCGTGCGCAGTTCATGCGAAACATTGGCCACGAAGTCGCGGCGCAGGCGCTCAAGCCGCAGCAGCTTGGTCACGTCGCGCACCACCAGCAGCCATTGGGCGTCCGAGTAGGGCAGTAGGCGAAGGCTGAGGCGCACATTGACATCGATCGGCGAGGCTTGATCAAGCAGAGGTTCGTCGGTTTGGCCAGCGGCCATCCACGCGCTCACCGTCACTCCCTCGAAGACCTCGCTGACGGCGCGTTCGGTGCCAGTCGGGCCAAGCCCCAGAAGATCGCGAGCCTGGCGGTTGCACCATTCAATCTGGCCGCTGCGGCGATCGACCAGCAGCACTGCATCCGGCATCAGGGTGGCGGCGTGCCGGTAGCCGCGCACGAGGCCCAGCAATCGTCGGACTCGCGCGCGGCCTTCGTTTTGGCGTCGATGAAGAAGCATTTCTAGGTCGTCCCACAGTCCGCGCCCGTCAATGCCGGGCAGATGGCGTCGCTGATGCAGTTGGGAGAGAAGGCGATGCAAACGCCAGTAGTGCCAGCACAAAATGCCGAAGGCGGAGAGAGCAAGCAGCGGCCAAAACGCATCAAACAGTAGGCCAAGTGCGGCGGCGATCAGCACCACCGCCAGCAGGCGACCCACCGACTGCCGCCAGGCCACGCGCAACACCGTGCTCGCCGTCATCCGATGTCCTGAGAACTCATGGCGTCAGCGAGAAGCGATAGCCGCTGCCGCGCACGGTCTGCACCATGCCGTCCAAGCGGTAGGGCTCTAGCGCCTTGCGCAGACGACGAATGTGGACGTCGACGGTTCGCTCTTCGACATAGACGTTGCCGCCACAGACGTGATCAAGCAGTTGGGTGCGCGTGTAAACGCGGTCGGCGTGCGTCATGAAGAAATGCAGCAGGCGGTATTCGGTCGGTCCAACGTGAATCGACTCTTCGCCGGCATAGACGCGATGCGCTGCACCGTCGATACGAAGCCCGCCAATCTGCACACTGCCATCGGCCTCGTCCTCGCGCGAGCGGCGCATCACGGCGCGAATGCGCGCCAGCAGCTCGCGTGCCGAAAACGGCTTCACCACGTAGTCGGCGACGCCCGATTCAAGGCCCGAGACGCGGTCGTTTTCTTCGCCGCGGGCGGTGAGCATGATGATGGGAATGTCGCGAGTCAGCTCTTCTTTACGCCAGCGACGGGCCAGGTCGAGGCCCGAGGTCCCCGGCAGCATCCAGTCCAGAAGGATCAGATCAGGCACGCGTTCGACGATGGCCATCTGGGCTTCGCGGGCGTCGCCAGCATGGACCGGATCGTAATCGCCCTTCCGCAAGGCGTAGGCCACCATGTCGCGAATGGCGGGTTCGTCATCAACAATGAGGATGCGCTTCTGCACGGCGGTCCTTGCGTTCTTGGGGGCGAGGTCGTCAGTAGATAAAACGCGGATGACATTCCCATGACAACAGCAAGGAAACCGTCATCAGAACGCCATTGTGCCCCTCAGGAGCGCCGTTCGCGGGCCTGATCTTCCGGGCGAAGCCCGACGCGGCGCATTTCCAAGACGACCGGCATGATGTCGGCCATGCGCGCCTCGACGCGAGCACGCTGCACGTAATCCACGTCGTCGCGCTGCTTTAGGGTGTCGAAGTGCTTCAGCGCGTCCTCGGCGCGGCCCGCTAAGAAGGCCGCTTCGGCATGCGCTTC
>JBBQIA010000023.1:0-12793 GCA_038324485.1 Lysobacterales bacterium | reverse complement strand
CGATGAAGTTCACGTTCACCACGCGCTCTTCGTCGTTGTCCGCCTGCGCGTTGCTGATCGGCACCAGCAGGGCCAAGCCACCGGCCGCGTGGAGCGCGATGGCAAATGAAATACCAATGGTCCGCGGCCAACTGAACGGTGCGGGGACTCGGGTGCCGTAAATTCGATTGTCCGTCATGCGTTGCGCCGGCTCTTAGTGGGACACCGCACTGGGCGGGTCAACAATAGTAAGTGATCGAAGCGATGCTGGATACCGGCGCAAAGCCGTATTCCGTGAAGGCCTCAGCGGAATTGGCTCAGCATGCGATTGGCCTGCTCGCGGGTTTCGGGAAACTTGGCCGCTTCGGCAAGTGCGGCGCGAGCCGCCGAGACGTTATCCAACTGGTTCTCCGATCGTGCAATCACCATCCACGCTTCACCCGGCTTGGCGACGCCTTTCGCCAATGCAGCCTTCGCCGCATCACGCGCCGTGGCGTCTTCGCCCTCGCCAGAAAGCACCTTGGCGTAGTTCAGGCCGGTCTCGCCCTTCGGGTCCACGGCAGCGGCTTCTTTGTAGGTCGCCAGCGCGAGCGGAATGTCTTCGGCAAAGTAGGCGGCCTGCGCAAGCGCCCCGAGGGTCGGCAGGTCGCGCTTCAACAAGCCCTTCTCGATGCCTTCGTTGATCGCACCAATGACGTCCTTCTCGCGACCATCGGCATTGAAGTAGAGCGAGTAGAGCGTCTGGTAATCGCGGGTTTCCGTCAGAAGACCGCGGGCTCGGGCACCCTCCAGCAGGCCGATGGCTTTGTCGGACTGCTCTAGATCGAGATAGGCCGAGGCCAAGGTCAGCAACAAGCGCTTGTCGTCCGGCGTCTTGGTCAGCAGCGCTTCGCCCACGGCAATGGCTTCGTTCGGCTGCTGGGTTTCGAGGTAGGCCGTCATCAACAACTTTTGCCAGTCGTCTTTCGGCTCTTTGCTGACACTGATGGCGCGCTTCAGCGTCTCAATGCCCTTCGGGTACTGCTCGTCCTGAAGGTAAGCACCGGCGAGCGCGTAGTAGATGTCGCCATTGTCGGTGTTGGTCTCATCGATCAGACGCTGCAGCAAAGTGATTGCGCCGGCCGTGTCATCGTTGTTGAGCAGCGTGATCGCCAAGTTCTGCATCGTGCCGAAATGGGCATCGTTATCGAGGCCGTTTTGTTCAAGCGCGAGCTGGTAGTAAACGATGGAGGCGTCGACGTCGTCGAGGTCATTCGCGGCGTTGCCAGCAACCTGAGCGGCAACGGATTTTTCGAACGCGCTGGAGCGGCTGTTGGCAATCAACTCATCCGCAATTTTGCGCGCCTTCGCGGGGTCGTCGTCTTTATTCAGCGCTTCGATCATCGAATTGAACTGACGCTGCAGGCGCGATGACACGCGGCCCTCGGGGGCTTCGCGGGTGGCGTTGGGGAAGGCCTCGACCTTTTCAGGCTCTTTGCCACGGCGCTGCGACGACGCGTCGCCGGGGAAGGCGAGCAGTGCAGCGGCGAGTAAGGCAATGCCGGCAAAAACGTTACGGGACGCGGTCATGGATTCTCCGGACGCGGACTCAAGGTGAGCGAGGGTACTGCGTTCCGTGTCGAAGGCTCAAGCGAAGCGGCGGCGAAACCGAAAAAAAGTCCGCGCTTCAGTCATGCCACAGCCACGTAGCGTTAACGAAATGGAAACGAGTGCGGCTTATCCCGTCGTGGGAAAGTGCGTTTTGGCGAAAGCAACGCGCTCGTCGGGATTAGCGGAACACTGCCCCTCTCGGCGGAGCCGGTCGATCATTTCCAATCTGGGCTGCAGCCCGTTGGCATTGGCCATTTGAATGGCAAGACCCGGTCGCGCATTGAGTTCCAAGATCATCGGCCCGTGATCTTTATCAAGAACGAAGTCGACGCCGATGTAGCCGAGGCCCGAGAGTTCATAGCAGCGCGCTGCCATGTGCAGCAGATCGTCCCAGCGCGGAATTTGTAGGCCGACGATGGTGTGTTCCGTATCGGGGTGGTCGCGAATGATTTCCGAACCCCAAACGCCCCGCTTGGTAACGCCGGTGGGCAGGTCGATTCCCACGCCGATCGCACCTTGATGCAAATTGGCCTTGCCGTCCGACATGCGCGTCGGCAGGCGAATCATCGCCATCACCGGATAGCCCATGAAGACGATGATGCGCACGTCGGGGACGCCCTTGTAGCTCACGCGTTCGAAAAGCGGGTCGAACTGGACGCAATATTCCACGAGCAAATGATCGGGCTGGCCGCCGAGCGAGAACAGGCCGGAGAGGCCGTTCGACAGGTGATGCTCGAACTCGTCGCGCGGCATCAGGCCGCCATTGGCGCGCCGATACTTGTCGCCGCGGCGACCGTGAATCACGAGGATGCCGTCACCGCCCGAGCCGTGAGCGGGCTTCACGACGAAGTTCTGCCGATGCTTGATCTTTTCGTGGAGCTCGGCGATTTCGTGCTCTTCGCGCACCACCGCATACAGGTCGGGCACCGGCAAACCCGCCGCAATAGCGAGCTTCTTGGTAATCAGCTTGTCGTCGACGCGCGGGTAGAACTTGCGCGGGTTGTGCATGAGAACGTAATCGGCATTGCGCTGGCCAATGCCGATGAGGCCGACTTTTCGCAGGCGACGCGCAATCTCGAAGGGATTCCAGAGCGACATGGCTCAGGCCTTCCGCACGTCGGATTCCGGCGGCGTCACGGGCAGCGGCGCCATCGGATCAGGCGCGATCGGGTCCTCGTCGCGGGCGAGGGCGCGGAATCGCACCAGTTCAGTCAGGCGGTAGCCAGAGTAGCGACCGAGCAGCAGCGCGGCAGCGAACAGGTAAAGCAGAAACTCTGGGTACACGTAGATCAGGTGTTCCAAGCGATCCCAGGACATCACCAAGTAGGCCAGCGCGGCCACGATCATGGTGCCGACGCCTTCCTTGATGGCGGTGCCGGCGCCGCGCTCGTCCCAGGCCACCGACATGCGCTCGATCGTCATGGCCATGATGACCATCGGGAATAGCGCGACGGAGAGGCCGACTTCCAGATCGAGTCGGTTGGCGATGATGGAGATCATGGCCATCAGCAGCACAACGAGAATCAAGATGGCGGTGAGTCGTGGCACCAGCAGCAGGCGTAATCGTTCCAAATAGAAGCGCACCAGCAGGCCGGCACCAACAACCAGCACAAACAAGCTGATGCCCGCGACCAATGCCGTTTCGCGGAACGCCAAAGCCACCAGCACGGGCATAAACGTGCCGTAGGTTTTGATGCCAACGATGTTGCGAAGCAGCAGCATGATGAAGGCGCCGATCGGCACCAGCAGCAGCACCTTGTAAACCTCTTGCGCCTGCAGCGGCAGCGAGAGCAGGGACCAGCGAATGTAGTTGGTGTCTTGAACCTCTAAACGGCGCTGCGCCATCGCCATCGCGTCGGCTAGGTTGTAGCTGACGGTGAACAAAAGATTCGGCGTGGTGTCGCTGTCCATCGCCAGCAGTGGTTCGGGCGAAACGTTCCAGAGCAAGAGTTCGCGCGGCAGGCCCTCAGCTGCGGTGCGCGGGTCGAGCAGTTTCCATTCGGCGCCGGTGTGAACCAGCAGCCAAGTTTCCATCCTCGCGGTGCCCTCGACGCCACCTTCAGGCAAGCGCAGGGCATGAACGAGGCGCGCGGGAATCGTTCGGATGGCGAGCAGGTCGACCAAGAAACGCGTGCGCATTTCATCGTCGATGCCGCTGGAGCGATCCTTCCGAGCGTAGCGGTCGAGCAAGAGCTGGGCGCCCTCGTCGGGCTGTTCGTTAAGGCGACGAATCAACTCACGCGAGTAGGTGGTGACGTCGGCAGAGCGGTCGCGCACTTGGTCGAGAAGTTCCTGCGCAGCAATCGCGTAGGGCATCTCCAGAACCGGCGGCGTCAGTAACTCGGGAACGAGTTCGGGCAGCAGCGTGTCGCGCGCCAGCGCGGAGCGAACGACCGTGGCGCGGTAGTACACGTCCTGCTCGCCAACAGCGTTGCGCGTAGCCCACTGAACCTCGCGGCCTTGCAGCTCGCGCTCGGGGATTTTCGAGTAGCCGCGCGCCACGTAGCGCTCGTCGAGAACAATCCAGCCGGGCGTCAAGAACGGCAGCTGCAGGGTGAGGGCGTTGGCGCGACGCTGCGGTTGATATTCGACGTGCGCCTGCACTGACCAGACGTGGACGGACTGATCGGGCTGCAGGGGAAATTGAAGAACCTGCCACTTGTAGACGATGGCCGCGGTGGCAAACGCAAAAATGGCGAAAGCCAAACCGTAAAGGTGACGCTTGCTCATCCGGAGGTCCGTGGCGGGTGTGACGCCAACGCTGGCTTCACAAGGCGCCAGTGTAGCCGAGGCGCCGAGGTCCGGAGAGCCCTCAGCCAGCGCTCCAAACGAGGAGACCGATGCCGCTGGCATTGACCAGCACGTGGGCGAGAATCACCACGTCCAAGCGCCCGCTGCGCAGGTACATCAACCCGAAACCAAGACTGATGACCAGATACGTCGACAGCGTGAGCAGCCATGCCAAGACGCCGCTCTCGCCAGGCCACGGCTCGTGGATCAAAGCGAACAGCGCACTGGTGGCCAGCAAGCCGAGCACGGGTCGCCCGGCCAAGGTAAAACGGTGCAGCAGGATGCGGCGAAACACCAACTCTTCGCCGATCGGGGCCAGCAGTACGACACCCAGTAGGGTGAGTACCGGCGCGGCGGCGTAGGCCGCGAGAATCAGCCCCACGTTGCGTCCACTGGTGGGCACGCCCAGCGCCTCCGTGAGCGCGGTGAACGCCATGGCCGCAAGCTGTATTCCGAAGGCGATGCCAGCCACTTCAAGACCTAGACGTGGCGTCCACGCGCGGGGTGAGGGCAAGGCCGGCAGGCGACGCCGATGCAGAAGCCACAGGGTCATTCCGGCGCCAACGGTGCCCAAAAGGCTGAGCGGAATGAAGACCGCCGGCATGCCGCCCAATGAGGCCTCGGGCGGCCCGAAATCCAGTCCCCCGGCTTTTCCCAAGGTCAGCGCGACGCCGAGTACCACGGTGAAGCCAAGCGCCACGCCGGCGCCAATGGCTGCATCAAGCGCCGTCCAGCCGCTGAGGACCGCGATGCTGAGTGGCGTCGGACCGGATTGTTCCGGCCCCCTCATCACCGCGTCCGCCATCAGATGTCGAGATTGCCGACTTTCAGCGCGTTTTCTTCAATGAAAGCGCGGCGCGGTTCGACGACGTCACCCATCAGGGTCGAGAAGATTTGATCGGCCGCAACCGCGTCTTCAATGCGCACGCGCAGCAGACGTCGCGTTTCGGGGTTCACCGTCGTGTCCCAGAGCTGTTCCGGGTTCATTTCGCCGAGGCCCTTAAAGCGCTGAATCGTGCGGCCTTTCTTTGCTTCGTCGAGCAGCCAATGTTGCGCCGCAGCGAAGTTACGCAAACCCTGCGATTTTCCACCGCGAGACACCGTGGCGCCCTCACCCAGCGCGAGTTCGGCGAGCTTGATCGCGGTGTCGGTCAGCGGCTTGAGTTCGCCGCCCAGAAGCTGCGTGGCGGCCATGGTTTGCGTGGTCGCGAGGCCGTGGTGCTGCTTTTCAACAATGATGGCGCCGGGCGAGTCGCCGTCTTGCACTTGACCGAGCAAACGGTAGCGCGGCTTGCCGAGGCCCGAGGCCTCAAGCTTCACTGTTTGTGCGCTGCACCATGCTGCAAGCCTCGCCGCATCGGCGAAGATTTCAGTCGTGAGCGGCTCGGCTTCGTAGATGGCTTCCAGCACCGCCGCGTCGACGCGGTGACGATGACGATCGACCACGCCTTGCGCGTTGGCAATGGACTGCATCAGCGCCTCTAGGGCCGCGCCACGCAGGGGCGGTGCGCCTGCTGCAGGCACCAGCTCCGCGTTCTCGATCGCGTTCTGAATCAGATAGGCGTTCAAGGCGCCGTCGTCTTTCAAATACAGCTCGGACTTGCCCTGCTTAATCTTGTAGAGCGGCGGCAGACCGATGTAGATGTGGCCGCGCTCGATCAACTCCGGCATCTGCCGATAGAAGAACGTCAGCAGCAGGGTGCGGATGTGCGAACCGTCGACGTCGGCGTCGGTCATCAAGATGACGCGGTGATAGCGCAGCTTGTCGGGGTTGTACTCGTCCTTGCCGATGCCGCAGCCCAGGGCCGTAATCAAGGTGCCGACTTCAGCGCTGCCCAGCATGCGATCAAAGCGCGCGCGTTCAACGTTAAGGATCTTGCCCTTCAGCGGCAGGATCGCCTGCGTCTTGCGCTTGCGGCCCTGCTTTGCGGAGCCGCCTGCCGAGTCACCCTCGACAATAAACAGTTCGGAGAGCGCGGGGTCTTTCTCTTGGCAGTCGGCGAGCTTGCCGGGCAGGCCGGCGATGTCCAAGGCGCCTTTGCGGCGCGTCAGGTCGCGCGCTTTACGTGCAGCGTCGCGAGCTCGCGCGGCATCAATAATTTTTCCGGCAATGGCGCGCGCTTCGTTGGGACGCTCCTGCAGGAACTCCTCGAGCTTCGCGCCAATCACCGACTCCACGGCGGGGCGCACTTCCGACGAGACCAGCTTTTCCTTGGTCTGTGAGCTGAAGCTCGGGTCGGGGACCTTCACCGACAGCACGGCGATCATGCCTTCGCGCATGTCGTCGCCGGACAGGGTGATCTTGGCCTGCTTAGCGATGCCGTTTTGCTCGATGTAGTTGCTGAGCGTGCGCGTGAGCGCCGCACGGAAACCAATCAAATGCGTTCCGCCGTCTTTCTGCGGGATGTTATTGGTGAAGCAGAACATCGTCTCTTGGTAGGCGTCGGTCCACTGCACGGCAATGTCGACCACGATGCCGTCTTTCTCGCCCGAAGCCGAAATGACCGTCGGGTGCAGCGGCGTTTTGACCGCCGCCAGATGCTCCACGAAGCTCTTGATACCGCCCACGTACTCGAAGACTTCGCGACGGCCGTCGCCGCGCTCGTCCACCAACTCAATGCGCACGCCGGAATTGAGGAAGCTCAGCTCGCGCAAGCGCTTGGACAGGATGTCGAAATGGAAGGTGACGTCGGTAAACGTCCCGGTTGAGGGCAAGAAGCGCAGGGTGGTGCCGCGCTTTTGCGAGGCCCCCAAGGTCTTCAGCGGATAAACCGGCTCGCCGTGCGCGTATTCCTGCTGGTGGTGCTGGCCTTCGCGCCAGATGTCTAGCCAGAGGGTTTGCGACAGGGCGTTGACCACGGACACACCGACGCCGTGCAGACCGCCGGACACCTTGTAACTGTTGTCGTCAAACTTACCGCCGGCATGCAGCACGGTGAGGATGACCTCAGCCGCCGAACGGTTTTCTTCTTTATGGATGTCGACCGGAATACCGCGGCCATTGTCCGATACCGAGCAAGAGCCGTCCGTGTGCAAGGTGACGATGACGCGGTCGCAATGGCCGGCTAGGGCCTCATCGATGGCGTTGTCGACCACCTCGAACACCATGTGGTGCAGGCCGGTGCCGTCATGGACGTCGCCAATGTACATACCGGGACGCTTGCGCACGGCCTCGAGGCCGCGAAGCACGGTAATGCTGGTGCTGTCGTAGGTCTTAGGGGTGGGGGTGTCGCTGGTCTGATCCGTCATGCTCTGCCGCTACGTTGCTGGCGCACCGCGGCGTGGAGCCGCAGAACGCGGATGGGTTGGCCAACCGCCCCGGGGAGTGGGGATTTGCGGATGAGACCGTCTGGCGGAGGGGGCTCGGCTCAGTCGGCGCAGCGCGCGGCTGGAACCGCTCGATTATACGCCCGGAGGCCCCTCCGAGTCCCGAAAGGGCGGCGCAAGACGCCTCGGACACGTTCCACGTGGAACGTCGAGTGGGCTGCAGGCGGGCTAGCCTTCGCCCAAGACGCCATGTTCCACGTGGAACCTTTGCCATGTCGACGTCTGCGCAGCCAGAGCCTCGTCGACCCGCGTTCCCGTGACCAGCGCCTGATAACCCTGATCCCGAAGCCACGCCAGCACAGCAGCTTGACGCGGTGGATCAAGCTCAGCCTGAAGATCGTCCAGCAAAATCAGGCTGCGCTCGCCGGTCCAATCCTTTAAGGCTTCGGCCTGCGCCAACTGAAGCGCCAAAGCCACAAGCTTGGCTTGGCCTCGGGACAACTGCTCGCTACTGACCCCGAACGGCGAGCCCAACGAAAGGTCGGCGCGGTGCGGCCCGATCGTGGTGTATCCCAGCTCGCGATCACGAGGCCGATTAAGCAGCAGCCAATCGGCCAGCGGCGCCTCAGCGATACGCCAACCGGGACGCAAATTAAGCTCGGGGGCAATCGCACCATCCGCTAAGGACGACCACAAGCGCCCAAGCGCCGGCTGCCACAGCGAACGGACCGACTGCCGCTGCGCCGTGAGCGCCTCCGCCGTCTGACTCATCTCCGACTCCCAAGCCTCAAACTCTGCGTCGCTCGCGCCCGATCGGAGCAGCGCATTGCGCTGACGCCAGGCCCGCTGGTATCGGCGAGAGAACGTCGAAAACGAAGGTTCCACGTGGAACGCCAGCCAATCCAACGCACGACGCCGGTCTTCCGCCGCACCTGTCACCAGCTGCGATGAGGCCGGATGGAAACACAGCACCGGGAAGCCGGTCGCCAACTCGCCAAGGCTGCCCACGTCGCCGCCGTCGCGACGAGCCTGCCAAGCATCGCCTTCGTGGCGAAGCCCAGAGGTGTGGGATCGACCCTGCGAATCCGTCCAGCGTGCGACCACTTCAACCGCCGTCGCGCCATGCCGAATGAGCCCATCGCCCACACGACCGCGAAAGCTGCGGCCGAATCCCAGCAAACACAGGGCTTCCAAAACGCTGGTTTTGCCAGCGCCATTCGGCCCTTCGATCCATGCGCCGTCGGCCGAAACCGACAAGGACACTGAAATCAGGCATCGCAGGTCGCGGACTTCCAGCGTCTCAATCCGCATAGGACCTCGCCACATCGACCAGCATCCTGACCCGCATCACCCAATCGCCAGTTAACAGAAAGCGCAACGCCCGGATCTCCCGGGCGTCGGCCGTAGCGCATTGATGCTCGCTTCGCATCACAAGCGAAGCGGCATCACCACATGGCGGCTGCGATCGCTGTCTTTCTCGCGAACTAATACCGACGAATTCGCATCGCGCAAATTCAGCACCACGGACTCGCTCTTCAAAGCGGCAAGCGCTTCCAACAGGTAAGTGACGTTGAAGCCAATCGCCAGCCCGTCGATCACGGTGTCGACTTCCAACTCCTCGTGCGCCTCTTCCTGTTCCGGGTTGTGCGCCACGATGCGCAGCAGGCCGGGGAGGGCTTCCAGCTTTACGCCACGGAACTTCTCGTTGGAAAGAATGGCCGCGCGCTGCAAGGCGCTGCGCAGCACTTCGCGGTTCACTTCCACGGTCTTGTCGGCGCCAATTGGAATCACCGCTTCGTAATCGGGGAAGCGGCCGTCGATCAACTTTGACGTAAAGCTGACGTCCTGGCGGCGCATCCGCAGATGATTGCGCGCCAACTCCAGTTCCACTAAGCCGTCGCCACCTTCCAGCAGGCGCTGCAGCTCCAGCACGCCCTTACGCGGGACGATGATCTGCCGCTTGGTGTTGCTGCCGCCGGGCAATGCCGCTTCACATAGGGCCAGACGGTGACCATCGGTCGCAACGCAGCGAAGGCTGTCGTCGCGCAGGTCGAACAGTAGGCCGTTGAGGTAATAGCGAACGTCCTGCTGCGCCATGGCAAACGCGCTGCGCTCGATCAGGTCTTTCAGCAGCGCTTCGGACAGCGACACACGCTCGACGCCTTCCAAAGCATCCACCGAAGGAAAGTCGTTCGCCGGCAAGGTGGCCAAGGTGAAGCGACTGCGCCCCGCCGAGACCGTCGCCTTATCGCCGCTGACCGAGACGGTGACACGGCAACCGTCGGGCAGCGCACGAACGATTTCAAACAACTTGCGAGCCGGGATGGTGGTCTCGCCGTCTTCGGCGTCTTCCACGACTGAGCGAGCGACCATTTCAACTTCAAGGTCGGTGCCGGTGAAGGACAGCTCGACACCGCGAACTTCCACCAAGAGGTTCGAGAGCACCGGCAGGGTTTGTCGCCGTTCGACCACACCAACCACTTGCTGAAGTGGCTTCAGAAGGGCTTCGCGAGAAAGGGAAAAGCGCATGCGTCAGGGCCTATTACCGTCGTTGGATAAGTATCTATAAGGTGGTGGTAGAGGGGTATAGAAACGCGGGAAAAGATTTCAACCCATTGTTTCTAAAAACCTTTTATACCATTTCGCTGTGGGGAAGCCGAAGGACAAGTCTGTGGATAAGGGTGGGTAAGTTTGAAACCCCAACACTTGTCCCGACTTATCCACAGGCTATGCACCCCTTGTCGTGCCTTTCACTCGGTCAATTTACGCAGCAGCTTTTCCCAGTCCTCGCGCAGCTTGCCGTCGGTCAGCATCAGGTCGCGAATCACTCGGCAGCCGTGCAGCACTGTCGTGTGGTCGCGCCCGCCAAAGCCATCACCGATCTCCGGCAGGCTATGCTCGGTGAGCTCCTTGGCCAAGGCCATCGCCACCTGTCGCGGGCGCGCCAGTGAGCGAGTGCGGCGTTTGGACAGGAGATCAGTCATGCGCAGCTGGTAGTAGTCTGCCACGGCCTTCTGGATGTTCGGGATGGAAATCGCCTGCTGCTGTGCACGCAGCAGGTCGCGCAGGGTTTCCTGAGCGAATTCCGCCGTAATCGGGCGACCTAGGAAGTTAGCGCGGGCCGCCAAGGTGTTGAGCGCGCCCTCCAAGTCGCGGACGTTCGAGCGCATCCGCTTGGCGATCACCAAGGCCACGTCATCGGGCAGGGCCACGCCACGTGCTGCGGCTTTGGCGCTCAAGATGGCGGCGCGGGTCTCGAAGTCCGGTGGCTCGATGGCCACCGACAGGCCCCAGCCCAAGCGTGACTTCAGGCGCGGCTCTAGATTTTCCACTTCGCGCGGGTAGCGGTCGCAGGTCAGTATGATCTGCTGCTTGCCGTCGAACAGCGCGTTGAAGGTGTGGAAGAACTCCTCTTGCGTGGTGTTCTTGCCGGCAAAGAACTGGATGTCGTCGATCAGCAGGGCGTCTACGGTCTGGAACTGGCGCTTGAACTGGTCCATCGACTTTTCCTGCAGCGATTTCATCATCGCCGAGAAAAACTGCTCCGAGCGCAGGTACAGCACGCGCATGCCCGGATTGAGCTGGCGCATCAGGTTTCCGGCGGCGTGCATCAAGTGCGTCTTACCCAGCCCGGTGCCGCCATAGAGCAGCAGCGGGTTATAGGCTCGGCCGGGGTTTTGCGCGACCTGCAGGGCCGCCGATTTTCCCAGCTGGTTGCTGCGACCTTCAACGAAATTGTCGAAGGTGTAGGCGGCATCGACGTTGCTGACCATCTCGGGGAGCGCGCTGCGGGCGTTCGGCGCGCTGGCCATCACGGTCGGGGCGCTGCCGGGTTCGCGACCGCCAAGCGGCGCGCGATTGACGCTGCCGACCACGACCGAAGCGGACATTGGGGTGCCAGCAAAGTGCGTCAGCAGCTCGTTGATGCGGTCGAGGTAACGCTCGCGCACGGTGTCGACGACGAAGGCGTTGGGCGCAAACAGCGTCAGACCGTCGACGCGAACGTCGGCGTGCAGGGGTTTCAGCCACGTCTGAACGTCTTCAGCCGGAAATTCGGCTTCAAGACGTTCGAGGCAGCGGGGCCAAGCAGATTCCATGGACAATTTAGACCGAGGCAAGCCCACCCCCGCGAACGCATTCGCGGCTGTGGATAAGTAGGATGGTCGGGCAGCATAGCCTCGCGCCCCCGAAGCGCCAAGCGCGGATTCCCTTGACGGCGGCCGGTCGGTCGCGTAAATTCCCGCCTCTTTTCCTTCTAAAGAGCCGGGTAGCCCATGGCCACCAAGCGTACCTACCAGCCCAGCAACCTCAAGCGCGCCCGCGACCACGGTTTCCGTGCCCGCATGGCCACCGTTGACGGCCGCAAGATTCTTGCCCGTCGCCGCGCCAAGGGCCGCAAGCGCCTCTGCGCCTGACGCGTTCGGCTTCGCGGCCGGCTTGCTGGGCATGACTGCCCGCTTTCCGGTCGAGGTCCGCGTCCGTACCGGGCGCGAGTACCGCGAAGCCTTCGCCGACAGCCGGCGCGTGAGCACGCGCCACTTCAGCCTCCATCTGCGTTTACGCGATGGGGGCTTTTGTCGTTTGGGCATGGCCGTGAGTCGAAAAGTCAGCCCTAACGCGGTGGTGCGTAACCGCATTAAGCGCCAGATTCGCGACAGTTTCCGACTTCTGCGCCTGACCCTGCCGCTTGGCGACTGCATTGTGGTGGCCCGCGTCGGCGCCGGTGCGCTCGACAAAGCCGCTCTCAAAATCGACCTCGCCTTACTGTGGGAACGCGTGCTTGCGTTGCCCCCGCTGCCCCCGGGCGGCACAATCGCGGGTCACGCTTCGAAAGCAGCCGCTGCTGCGCTGCCTTCGACACCCGACACCACTGTCCCTCCTCTTGATAGCCCCGCGCCCCACGGCGCGGCGGGCGAATGACCGAATGAACCAGAACCGCGCACTACTCCTCTTTGCTTGGGTCGCCGTTGCGATCCTGCTTGCCTTTGAATGGACGCGTTACACCACGACCCCGCCGGTTAACCCCGATGCGGCCGTGATGGCACCGGTGGCCGTCGCGCCGTCTGCGACCCTGCCGGGCGTTGATGCGCTGCCGGGCTCGCTGCCGCCTGCGAGCGCCACGCCGCAAAGCCCATCCATTCCTGACGCTTCGGCCATCCCCGATGCG
>JBBQIA010000022.1:0-13037 GCA_038324485.1 Lysobacterales bacterium | reverse complement strand
CCTGCATCTGGCCGAACGCGGCAAGCCGACGGCGCTGCCCGGCTTCGACGAGGGCGCGTTTCATGTGCAGGACCTTGCCGCACAGCTGGCGGTGGAGGCGCTGAGCGCGCAACCCGGTATGCGCGTGCTCGACGCCTGCGCCGCACCGGGCGGAAAGACGCTGGGGCTGATGTCGGCCGTGGGCGACACGGGCGAGGTGTGGGCGGTGGACGTCGATGCGCGCCGCCTGGCGAAAGTGACGGAATTGGTCGAGACCTTGGCGCCGTCGGCGGCGGGCTGGCATGCCCTTGCTGTGGACGCGGCGTCCTTGCCCGAAGACCTCGGACTGTTCGATGCCATTTTGCTGGACGCGCCGTGTTCGGCCACCGGCATATTGCGGCGTCAGCCGGACATCAAAACGCATCGGCGCGACGAAGACATTGCGCCGCTGGTGGCGCTGCAGGCGCGCTTGCTCGATGCGCTGTTTTTGCGACTGCGACCCGGCGCTCGGCTTCTGTATGCGACGTGCTCGGTGTTGCGCGACGAAAACGAGCGGCAGGTCGCGGCCTTCACGGCGCGCACGCCGTCGGCACGATTGCTGCCGCTGCCTGCGCGCTTCGGTGTGGATACCGGAAACGGCACCCAGCGCTTTCCCGGCGACGAGGACGGTGACGGGTTCTTTTACGCCCTGTTGGAGCGGTCATGACCAGTGCAGCGTTATCGCTTCGAGACCGCCGCGAGGCCTGGATTTTTTTCGCCATCGCGCTGTTGGTCATCGGTGCAGGTTTCGGTCTGCGCGATCCGTGGCCGGCGGATGAGCCGCGATTCGTTCTGGTGGCGCAGCAGATGATCGACAGCGGGGACTGGTGGTTCCCGCGTCGCGGCCATGAGATGTATCCGGACAAGCCGCCTTTTTTTATGTGGCTACTGGGGCTGTCTTCGCTGGCCTTGGGCTCAGTGCGCTGGAGTTTTCTGCTGCCCTCGCTGGTGGCGTCGATGGGCACGCTGTGGATGACCTACGACCTAGCGCGGCGCCTGTGGGCCCCGCGTGCCGGCCTGTGGGCCGCGGTGGCGGTGTTGGTGGTGCCGGCCTTTGTGTATCAGGCCAAGCGAGCGCAGATCGATCCGGTACTGCTGGGGCTCACAACGCTCGCGCTCTACGGCATGTTGCGGCATCTGCTGCTGGGCCCATCTTGGCGTTGGTTTGCGATGGGCGCTTTTGCTGCGGGCTTGGGTGTGGTGGCGAAGGGCGTCGGCTTTTTACCGCTTTTTGCCTTATTGCCCTTCGCGCTGATGCGCTGGCGCGGCTGGAGCGGCATTGCGCCGCTCGGGCAGGGCAACGCGTGGCGGTGGAGTGGCGGAGTGGCGATGTTCTTCGTCGCAATCCTGCTGTGGTTTTTGCCGATGCTGCTTTTGGCCCTCTACGACGGCGACCCCTCGCATCGGGCCTACCTCGATAATTTGCTCTTCAAACAGACCGTCACGCGCTACACGGACGCTTGGCATCACCACGAGCCGGTGTGGTACTTCCTTGAAGTGATGGCCCTGTTCTGGGCACCGTTTTCCATCGCGTTTGCGTGGCTGTGGATGCCTTGGCGCGCCGCGTGGATCTCTCGCGATGCACGGGTGTGGTTGCCGCTGGCCTGGGCGATTTTGGTGATCGTGTTTTTCACCGGAAGCACCGGCAAGCGCGACATGTACATCCTGCCGGCGCTGCCGGCTTTCGCGCTGGCGGCGGCCCCCTATCTGGAGGCGATTTCGCAGCGTCGCGGCTTTCGACGAGCGGTGGCGATCTACGTCGCCGTTTTGGGTGCGGTGCTGGTGTTGGGTGGTCTGGCGGCGCTGTTTGCCGAGCCGCGCTTCGAAGTGCGGATTCTCGCCGAGCGCGGGCTGGGCGCCGAAGCCGTGTGGCTGTGGGTAATGTTGGTCGCCGTGGGAAGCGTGGGCGTGCTCGGCGTTGCCGCCGGCGGGCTGCGCCATGTCATGGCCTCGTGCGCGGGGCTGATGGTGGCCCTCTGGCTGGGCTGGGGATTCGTCGTGCATCCGCTGCTGGACGAGGAAAATTCGGCGCAGGGCATCGTCGAGCGCGCGCGCGCGGCACTGCCGCCGGGCGGTGAATTGGGCCTGCTGGCGTGGAAGGAGCAGCACCTGTTGCAGGCGGGTGTGGACACGCCGGAGTTTGGGTTCTGCCCCGACGATAGCGACGCCGACTGCCATCTGCGGCAGTTGGCAAAAGCACGGCCTTGGATTGACGCCGCACCGGCGCAGCGCCGCCTGCTTGCGCGCGATTTGCCGGGTTACGGCTGCATCGATTTCACGGCGAACGACATCGTGGATCTCGGCACCGCAAATCGTCGTGCCTTTGTACTGGTAGGCCCTGGCGCGCTTAGTGGCTGTAAGTGAGTTCGCGCAGCCGTCGGTATTTCAGCGCCGCATAACGGGCGTGCAGCAGATGAAAGCGCCATGCGCCGGGGCCGTCTAAGACACCGAAGCGCAGCAGTAGGTTCTTCAGTAGGTACGCGGCAGCGGCAGCCGTTGCCCGACCGATGGGCGCGCGCTTGCCGCGTTCCGCGCGTTCGCGAGCCCAGAGCTCGGCGTAGCGTTCAAGCTTTTCCCAATACTCCGCGGCGTTACGCGCGGTGTCGTGTTCCATGCGCACTGCGCTCTTTTGGACTCGCATGTCCTGCGTGTCGAGGCGCTCGTGAACCGGCAGCACCTCATGGCGACAGTGGGCGCGAAAAAGACGCTCAACGGGTTCGCGAGCAAAGCTGCCGAAGTGCATCACCGCGCCTAGAAATCGCGTGCGCCGCTGAAGGGTGAAGACGTCGGCCTTAGCCAGCGTTTCGCCCGCAAACACGGTGCGGAGTGCAACGAGTGCGTCTGTCTCCAGCCATTCGTCGGCGTCCAGCAGCAGCACCCAGGGCTGGGTTGCCTGTTCGATGGCGAAATTCTTTTGGCGGGCAAACCCGAGCCACGGCTGATGAATCACTCGCGCGCCGAGCGACTCTGCGAGCGCGACCGTGCCGTCGGTCGAGCCGGAATCGATGACGATGACCTCGGCGCACACCGCGCTCAGCGCGCGTAGACAGCGCTCGATGCGGTCGGCTTCGTTGCAGGCGACGACGACGCCTGAGAGGGGCAGAGGTTCAAGCATCTCGCTATTGTAGATGGCCTTCCATTCGGCTTTTTTGCCATGCGCGTGCACCACCTGATCTTGACCTCGCGATTTGCCGGCAGCGAGCGCTATGCGCTGGAGTTGGCCGGCGCGCAGGCCAAGGCGGGACACACGGTGACTTTGGTGCTGCGTCGTGCAGCCTTAGAAAATCGATCCGACGCTTTAGGCGCACGTGTGCCGCCGGAGGTGCGAGTGGTGGTGGTGCCGAATTGGTTGAGCGCATGGCACGCGCGCCGCCTGCTTCGGCGCGAACGCCCCGACGTGGCGCACGCCCACTTGAGTGCGGGATGCAAGGCGCTTGCTGGGCTGAGCGGCATGGCACGTGTGGCGACCCTGCACATTGCGTACAAGCCTCAGCAGCACGCGCATCTCGATGCTCTAGTGGCGATCACGCCGGGTCAGCTGGCGCAGCTGCCGCCCGCACTGCGGGCGCGTTCAGTGCACATCGACAATTGGACGCGACCAGCTACGCCATCGCCGGATGCGCGGCAGCGCCTGCGCGAGCGCTTGGGTGTCGGTCCCGAGGTGCGTTTACTCGGCACATTGGGGCGAGTCGAACCCTCCAAGGGCCATAACCTGCTGCTCTCGGCTTTCGAGCAGGCCGGCTTTGGGACAGCGGCTCAACTGGTGATCGTGGGTAGCGGCTCGGCGCTGGAAGGCTTGCGCGGTCGCGCGATTCCCGGCGTGCACATCGTGGGCTTTAGCCCCGAGCCGGCCGACTGGCTGCAGGCCATGGACGGATTCGTCTCGGCGGCGCGCACCGAACCCTTCGGCTTGGTTTTTCTCGAAGCAATGCAGGCGGGCCTGCCGATTTTGGCGACGGAGACGGAGGGCGGGCGGCATTTGAGCGCTTTATTTAAGCGTCCCTTGATGCCGATCGACAACGTGGCAGGAACGGTTGCAGCGCTGCGTGCCTTCGTCGAATCCGGCCTGCCGCGCCGCGCCTATCCGATGGAGCATTTCAGAGTGGAGGCCATGCTGCCGGCCTTCGATGCGCTTTACGCTCGCGCTGCCCGCGGGGGCGTATGATCGGCGCGCTTCGACGACGTGCGGGGAACGCGTGAACATCCTCATCCTAGGGGCGGGCCAAGTAGGCTCGTCGGTGGCTGCGGCACTGGCCTCTGAAAATAACGACATTACGGTCGTCGATACCGACCACCAACGGCTGCGCGATTTGGCCGAGCGGCTCGATATCCGCACGATTGTTGGCCACGCCTCGCTGCCCTCGGTGCTATCGCACGCGGGCGCTGAAGAGGCGGAGTTGCTGGTTGCTGTGACCTCGAGCGACGAAGTGAACCTGCTGGCCTGCCAAATCGCGCACTCGCGGTTTCGCACGCCCACGCGGGTGGCGCGCTTGCGCGAATCGGAATACCTCGACTTGGCGGTGTTGAAAGATCCGCGCACCGCACCGGTGACCGCGGCGATCAGCCCGGAACATCTGGTGGTGCAGCACATCGATCGCCTGATCGGCTATCCCGGTGCGCTGCAGGTGCTGGACTTCGCCCAAGGCCGCGCTCAGCTGGTGGCCGTTCGCGCCATTGAAGGCGGCGCCTTGATCGGCCAGCAAATCCGCGAGCTGCGCAGCCATTTGCCCCCTGGTGTGGACGCGCGCGTGGCGGCCATCTTTCGTCGCGGCAAGCCGGTGAAACCCGAGGCCAGTACGGTCATCGAGATCGACGATGAAGTCTTCTTCTTGGCCGAGCGTCGTCATATCCCCGTGGTGATGGCCGAACTGCGACGCGTGGAAAAACGCCCGACGCGCCGCGTGCTTATTGCGGGCGGCGGCAACATCGGTCGAAACCTGGCGAAAGATTTGGAATCGCGTTATTCGGTCAAGGTGATGGAGCGTTCGCGCGAGCGGGCTCGGTCAATTGCCGAAGACCTGCTGAACTCGATCGTGCTGGTCGGTGACTGCGCGGACGAAGAGCTGCTGCGCGAAGAGAACATCGATCAAACCGACATCTATTGCGCGCTGACGAATGACGATGAGGCCAATATTCTTTCGGCCATGCTGGCCAAGCGTCTGGGCTGTCCGCGGGTTCTGGCTTTGATCAATCGTCCGGCCTACGCCGAACTGGTCGAGGGTGGCAGCATCGATATTGCGGTGAGCCCGCAGCAGGTGACCCTGGGTGCGCTGCTGGCGCACATTCGCGAAGGCGCGCCGGCACAGGTGTATTCGCTGCGTCGCGGCGTGGCCGAAGCGGTGGAAGTGGTGGCGCGCGGCGATCGTCGAAGCTCGCAAGTGATCGGTCGCGGTCTTGAAGAATTGCCCCTGCCGCCATCGGCGACCATTGGCGGCATCGTGCGCGGCGACAAGCTGCTGATTGCTCACCATGATGTGGTGGTGGAGCCGGAAGACCACTTGATCGTCTTCGTGATGGACAAGCGCGAGATGCCGCAGGTGACCGCGCTGTTTCAGGCCGGAGCAACTTGGCTTTGAACTCGACCTCGCTGCTGAGCGAGCGCGCGCGCACCCTGCTGCGCATCTTCGGCGCCATCATCGGGCTGTCGGCGATGATCTCGCTGCCGCCCTTAGTCTTGGCGTGGTGGTGGAACGAGCCCAGCGCCATCGCGTTTCTTGAAAGCTTCCTCATCGCCGGTATTGCAGGCTTTGCCCTTTGGTTCCCGGTGCGTCATGCACAGTACGAGATGCGCCTGCGCGACGGATTTCTGGTGGTCTCGGCGGTCTGGATCATCGCCATTTTGGTGACTGCCATGCCCTTCATGCTGACGGCGCCGTCGCTCAGTTACACCGACGCGGTGTTCGAGGCCGCTTCAGGGCTGACGACGACGGGAGCGACGGTGGTCGTGGGGATCGAAGACCTGCCGCGAAGCGTGCAGTTTTATCGCGTGCTGCTGAACTATTTCGGCGGCATGGGCATCGTGATTCTTGCGGTGGCCATTTTGCCGATGCTGCGCATTGGTGGCATGCAGTTATTCCGCGCAGAAACCACCGGGCCGACAAAAGACAGCAAGCTCACGCCGCGCATCGCGGACACGGCAAAGGCGCTGTGGCTGGTCTACACCGGCATCGTGGTGTTGTGTGCTTTGGCCTACTGGGTTGGCGGAATGGGACTCTTTGACGCCATTTGCCACGCTATGAGCACCGTCGCGACCGGTGGATTCGCCAACTACGACGCCAGCTTTGCGCATTGGAATAGCCCGCTTCTGGAAAGCATCGCCGTGTTTTTTATGGTGCTGGGCGGCCTGAACTTTGGACTGCACTGGTACGCATGGCGCCGCGCCACCGTTGGCCACTACCTCGCCGATTCCGAGGTGAAGAGTTTTCTGTGGATTTGTTTTTTCGTCAGCATGCTGGTCGCGATCAGCGCGTGGTGGGGCGGCCGTTTCGCGTCGCCGCTGGAGGCCCTGCGGCATTCGATCTTCCAAACGGTGTCGAACATTACAACGACCGGATTCACGACCACTGGATTCGCTGATTGGCCCGGCATGGCGCCGCTCGCTTTGATCATGATCGGCTTTATTGGCGGTTGTGCAGGCTCGACAACCGGCGGCATCAAGCTAGCCCGTGTGCAGATGGTGGTGCGCCAAGGCCTGCGCGAGTTGCGCCAACTCGTCCATCCGAAGGGCCAGTTCTTGGTGAAGGTGGGCGGAAAGCGCGTGTCCGAGAGCGTGGTCATCTCGGTGGCCGGCTTTTGCACCCTCTACATCTTGAGCTTCTTGGTGATGACTCTGCTGCTCACCGCCGACGGCGTCGACATCCTGACGGCCTTTTCGGCGGTGGCGGCGTGCATCAATAATCTTGGGCCGGGTCTTGGTGAAGTCACAGCCAATTTTTCGACCATGAGCGACTTCAGCATCTGGGTCTGCAGCTTTGCGATGGTGCTGGGACGCCTCGAAGTCTTCACTCTTCTGGTGTTGCTGACGCCGCAGTTCTGGCGCGACTGATCCCCGCGTCGCGCGGCATTTGTTCGCGCAGCAGAGCCAGCAGACGCTCGGCGTCTTCGATCGCCAAATACGGAATGGTGAGCGCTGGCTCCATTGGCGAAGCGCCCATAGTGTCGAGGTGCACGCTGGCCATGCCGTGTCGGCGGTCGAAGGGCGATTGACGAAGCTGCAGGGCATGCAGTTTTCGCGCTTCGGCAAAACGCCAGTGGCGATCCAGCCAGCCCTGTCGAAAAGCCACGACGCCGTTTTCGAGACTCCATGCTGAGTAGCGCGCCCAAACCCGTGCGCGCACATAGATCAGGGGCAAAAGCAGCAGCGCCCAAAGTCCCGGCAGGCCTTCGAAGAACATCAGTACGCCGGTGCCGATTAAGATCATGAGGGCCGGCAAAGCAAACTTCCGCCACCATGCACGCGGATGTAGCGGCTGCCAGTTCGACTGCGGCCAGCTGCCCGCAGGCAGCAGATGGGCGAGCATGCCGTCCATGCCGTCGGGCGTGGCCAAAGGCACCAAATCGCGCAGAGACTGTGCATCGTTGTGCGCCTCCATCGCAGCGCGATCAACGCGCAGACTTTGTCGACCAAACCACCGATGCAGCAGGCTTTCGCGGAGCGAATACGCCTGAATTCTGCGCTTCGGCAAATTGCCGCGCACTCGACTGAGCAGGCCGCGTTCGACGCGCAATTCGCGCTCGCCAGCATGCAGCTGGAACCCATGAAACTGCAGAATCGCCAGCGCAATGGAAAGCACGCGCACTAAGATCATTAAGCTCAGCAGCAGGCTGAGTCCCAGCACCGCATAGGCGATGGGACCAAGATGCCAAGCTTCGGCAATCGCAATGCCTTCGCTGCCGACGTCCTTGACGCCATCGCTGAAGCGGCCCATCACTCGCTCGCCGACTTGGCTGAGGTAGGCGATGCCCGCAGCGACGACGAGCATGCCGCGATTTGAAATCAAGCCCAGCCGAACCAGTTCACTGGTGGGCAGCGACAGCCACAGCGTGCCTTGGGTATCGCGTGACGCACTGATGTGCCCATCGGCATCCGCCGTGGGCTCGTCGCTGTCATTCGTGCTGCGGCGCGCGGGCGCACGCAGCATCGCCTCCAGCGCATGCGCCTGATCCAAGCGAAGCACCTGCATCTGTGCCTCGGCCTGGCCCATGCCGCCGGCCGATTCCAATTTCACCATCGCGACGCCCACCAGTCGATGCAGCAGGTTTTGCTGCAGGGTGACGTTTTGCACGCGATCAAAGGGAATCAAGCGCAAGTTGCGCTGAAGGATGCCGCTGCGAATAACCAGCGCGTTCTCAAGAAAGCCGTATCGATAGGTGAAGTACTGCCACACCGCGTAAATGCCGAGCAGGCCCGCGGCGGCCAAGCCGATCAGATCCGCCGCGTTGCGTTCACCCCGGCCCGAAAAGAGCAGGATGATGAGCGGCAGGGCGAAGCTTTTTAGTTGTGTCAGAAGAATGAAGAACCACGACATCGGGTGAAGTCGATGCGTGGCGGCCGCCACGAGGGCTTCACGATCATCCACGACGTCGGTCATAGGGGCGCGTCGTCATGCTCGCGGTGCTGCGGCACGAGGGCGTCGCGCAGGCGCGAGGCATCGTGATCGTCGAAGCCGGGCTGACGAACCGCATTCAGTCGGGTGCCGGCGGTGTGGACGACCAAAGTCGCCAAGCCGAAGCGGCGCTCAATCGGGCCGCGTTCGATGTCCAAGTGCTGCACCCGTGCGCGCGGAATGAGCACTTCGGTGCGCCAAAAGCGGCCACGGCGAACGCGTAGGCCGTCCTCGTCCAGCCGCCAGCGCGTGAAGCGGAAGGCCAGCGAGGCGCGCCACATTGCAAGGCCGAGGCAAATCATCAAGATGGCGATACCGGCGACGGCGCGCAGCAAGCTCAGTTCACCTTGGACGAGCGAGATCACCACCGGCACGGCGCCCAATATCAGCCCAAAGATGAGCCCGCTGATGCCCGAAGACACCTGAAAGCAGCGCTTCGCTGCATCGGGAAGCGGCAACCAAGGCGATTCGCCGGGCCAGTCGTTTGCGGGGTCCGCAGGGATCATTCAGTAGCACTCCGGCCAATAGGGATTGCGATCGGGGTCGTCGGGCGAGCGATAGCGCTTGTACGACCACTGGTATTGAAGCGGGGCTTCGCGCACGAAGTGTTCAATCGCGAGGTTCATGGCATCCACCCGTTCTTGCATAGGCCCAGAGGTCACCTCGGCTGCCATGGGCGCGATGCGGATGACGAAGCGGCCGTCGTCGCGGCGCTCGGCGGCCGCCAGCACCAAGGTGGCGTTGCTGCGTTCTTGCAGTCGATGAATCAGGGTCATGGTGGGCGCGGGAACGCCAAAGAACGGCGACCACACGGAGCCGCTTTCGGGCCGCTGATCTGGCGTGATGCCGATGCTGCCACCCTGCTGCAGCAGGCGCAGCAAGGGCTTGATGCCGTGCGGATCGGCGGGCACGGCCTGCACGCCGTGACGCTCGCGCACCAGTCGAAGAAAGCGATCCATCGCGGCCGAGTCACCGCGCGTATAGAGGACCGCAAACGCCCGCCGCGCGGCCAGCCACTGCAGCAGCAGTTCCCAGTTGCCCTGATGCGGCGCCACGACGATCACGGCGCCCTGCGCTTCGGCGGCGACCAGCGCCTCGAGACCCTGCACTTCGACGACCTGCGCCAGATTGCGCGGACGCGGGCGCGTCCAGATGCGAAGGCTTTCCAGCAAAGTCAGCGCGGTGTGCTCCAGCACCGGACCTTGCCAGGCCGCCGGCTGCCCCGTGAGGCGCAAATTGCAGGCGACGATGCGGGCGCGCTTGGATTGCGTTCGCACTTCATGGCGGGCCGCGAAGGACGCCATGGCGCGACGCAGCCGGTGGCCGGGCAGGCCCGCACACCAAGCAAGGGCTTTTAAGGCGTGGGCAAGTAGTGCGTCGATCATCGGCCGAGTCTAGCCGAGCCGCTTGACGGGTCCGTCGGCGTTTCACAGGCTCCGCCCATGATTGCTCTTCTTCAGCGTGTTTCTTCAGCCCATGTCGACGTGGGCGACGAGCGCATTGCCACTATTGGCACCGGCCTCTTGGTCCTGGCCTGCGTCCAGCCCGGCGATACGCCGGCGCGGATCGAACGGATGGCCGAGCGAGTTTTGGCCTATCGGGTGTTCGCCGACTCAGGCGGAAAAATGAACCTCGGCCTGAAGGACGCCGGCGGCGAACTGCTGCTCGTCAGCCAATTCACGCTGGCTGCCGACACCAAATCGGGCCTGCGCCCGAGCTTTTCTCAGGCCGCCGCGCCCGACGAAGGGCGGGCCGGATTCGAGGCCTTAGTCGCCGCCTGCCGGGCGCGATGGCCGTCGGTGGCCATCGGGCGATTCGGCGCCAACATGCAGGTAGGGCTGGTGAACGACGGCCCGGTGACCTTCTGGCTCGAAACTTAAGCGCCAAAATCGCTTTCACATCAAATACTTGGACTCAATGGCTCGGTCGCCGGTATAATGTGCGGTTCCCGTGCAACGTCTCCCGGTAAAGCATTTTATGGCAACTCCGCGTCCGGAGCAGCAGTCCGAAATCAAGAAACTCATCAGCAAAGGTTTGGATCAGGGTTACCTGACCTACGCCGAGATCAATGATCACCTGCCTGATGACGTCGTCGATCCCGAACAGATCGAAGACATCATCGGCATGATTAACAGCATGGGCATCGAGGTGCATGAAGTTGCGCCCGATGCAGAAACCCTGCTGCTCACTGATGCCACCAGCACCCGCGACTCCGACGACACGGCAGCCGAAGAAGCCGCCGCGTCGCTGGCCGCGCTCGACGCCGAAGGCGGTCGCACGACCGACCCGGTGCGCATGTACATGCGCGAAATGGGCACGGTTGAGTTGCTGACCCGCGAGGGCGAAATTGCCATCGCGAAGCGCATCGAAGAAGGCCTGCATCAGGTGCAGACCTCGCTGGGAGCGTTCCCGTGGACGATTGCGTCGATCCTCGCGGACTACGCGCTTCATCAGGACGGCAAAAAGCGCCTGAATGAGATCGTGACTGGCTTCGCCGATTTGGAAACGCCGGAGCTATTCGGTAACGATCCCATCGAAGCAGCGGCCGACGAGCAAGACGACGGCGACACGGACGACGAAGAGAGCGGCGACGAGGAAGAGAAGGAAGGTCCCACCGGTCCCGATCCCGTCGAAGTGCTGCGCCGCATGGACGTGCTGCGTAGCCACTATGCGAAGTTCGAAAAAGCGCACGCCAAGAACGGGTCGCTGGACAAGAAGACCATCAAGATCCGCGAGGACATGGCGCTGGAGTTCATGAAGCTCAAGCTGCCGCTGGCCCTGCTGGATTCCTTGGTGCGCAAGGTGCGCGAAGTCGTTGGCGAGACCAAGGACCACGAGCGCCGCGTTCTTGACCTCGCTACGCGGAAAGCAAAAATGCCGCGCAAGGACTTCATCAAGTCTTGGCCGGGCAACGAGACCAACCTCGACTGGGCCGACGAGATCATTCGTCGCAAGCAGAAGTGGTCCTCGGGCATGCGCGAGCACCGCGACGCCATTCTGGCCCAGCAGCAGGCCCTGATCACGCTCGAGGCCTCGCTCTGCTTGGGTCTTGGCGAGATCAAAGACACCGCCCGCGCCATGGCCTACGGCGAAGCGAAAGCGCGCAAGGCCAAGCGCGAGATGGTCGAAGCCAACCTGCGTCTGGTCATCTCGATTGCGAAGAAGTACACGAACCGTGGCCTGCAGTTCCTCGACCTGATTCAGGAAGGCAACATCGGCCTGATGAAGGCGGTCGACAAGTTCGAATACCGTCGCGGCTACAAGTTCTCGACCTACGCGACGTGGTGGATTCGTCAGGCCATTACTCGCTCAATCGCCGATCAGGCCCGCACCATCCGTATCCCGGTGCACATGATCGAGACGATCAACAAGCTCAACCGCATTTCTCGCCAGATGCTCCAGCAGTTCGGCCGCGAGCCGACGCCGGAAGAGCTGGCGAAAGAAATGGAAATGCCGGAAGACAAGATCCGTAAGGTTCTGAAGATCGCCAAAGAGCCGATCTCGATGGAAACCCCGATCGGTGACGACGAAGACAGCCATTTGGGTGACTTCATCGAAGACGGCAATGCCGAGTCGCCGCTGGAAAATGCGACGACGACGGGTCTCATGGAAACCGTGCGTACGGTGCTTTCCGGCCTGACGCCGCGCGAGGCCAAGGTGCTGCGCATGCGCTTCGGTATCGACATGAACACCGACCACACCCTTGAGGAAGTGGGCAAGCAGTTCGACGTCACCCGCGAGCGCATTCGTCAGATCGAAGCTAAGGCACTTCGTAAGCTGCGTCATCCGAGTCGTTCGGAGCAGCTGCGCAGCTTCCTCGACCTCGAGTAAGCGCGCCGGGCCCATAGCTCAATGGTTAGAGCACGGGACTCATAATCCCTCGGTTCCAGGTTCGAGTCCTGGTGGGCCCACCACTCGATTCCCCACTGCGCCGCTGTTCCGCAATGGGTTGTGGTCCGTATCCTGTCGCTGGCCGATGCTGAACTGATCAATGCCCGGTCCGCTGCCGCTTTCCGCGCTGATCATCGCCAAGAACGAGGCCGACACCGTGGCCGTGGCGCGTGCAGCCGGCGCACGGGTTGAGCAGCAGGACTGGCGGGGCTTCGCCGGCCAGAAGAACGAAGCGATTGCTCGTGCCTCGCAGCCGTAGCTGCTGCTGATGGACGCTGATGAGTGGCTGGCCGACGGGTCGGAAGCCGCGCTGCGGGCGATGTTCGCGGATGGCAGCGTTGAAGACGCGGACGCGTGGCGAGTGGCGCGACGCAATTGGTTTGTGGGGACGCTGCTGCACGGAAAGGTGCGCTTCGAGCGCCTGGTTCGGCCGGACCATCGCTTCCTGGCCATGCGAGTACACGAACGCCCAGACCTGACCGGTAAGCGGGTGCGCCAAAGCAGCGTCGTGATCGAACCCAG
>JBBQIA010000021.1:0-13179 GCA_038324485.1 Lysobacterales bacterium | reverse complement strand
GCCGCGTCGGTTTCGCCCTGCCCGACGACGGCACGGCACCGGCCGACGACGGCAGCCTGTGGCTTTCGCGCGAGGGTCAAAAAATCGCCCGATTCGAAGTCGATGACGCCCCGCGAAGCGACGCGTCCGCGGCCGTCTCGGCCCTGCGCGAAGGCGGCTTGGCCATCACTCTGCTCAGCGGCGACGCGCCCGGGCGCGTTCAGGGCTTGGCCGCACGCGTCGGCTTGGGCGACGTGCCGGCACGGGGACGCCTTAGCCCCGAAGGCAAGCTCACCGCGCTGCGGGCGCTGCAGGCCGAAGGCCGCCGCGTGTTGATGGTCGGCGACGGCGTGAACGATGCCGACGTGCTGGCCGCGGCCGATGTCTCCATTGCGATGGCCGAGGGTGCCGCGCTCGCGCAGCGTCAGGCCGACTTGGTGTTGGGCGGACCGCGCCTGATGACGGTGGTCAAGGCGTGGCGAATCGCCCAGCAGACGCGCCGCATCATTCGCCAAAATTTGGGCTGGGCCATCGCCTACAACCTCGCCATTCTTCCGGCTGCAGCACTCGGCTACATCGGCCCGGGCTTGGCGGCGCTGGGCATGGCGCTGTCCTCGCTGGCGGTCACCGCGAATGCGTGGCGCATTGGGCGTTCGCTGTCATGACCGTGCTGCTGTTTCTCATCCCGATTTCCCTCGTGCTCTTCGGGCTAGCCGTGGCCATCTTCGTTTGGGCGGTGCGCAGCGGTCAGTTTGAGGACCTCGACACCGCGCCGCTCGATGTCCTTGGCGACGACGACGACGCGCCACCGCCGACGAAACCCCGTGCCGATTGATCTGCTCGTCATCGGCGCAGCCTTGATGGCTGGCCTGCTCGGCAACCTGCACTGCGGGGCCATGTGCGGGGGCATTGCCGTGGGCTTAGGCAGCGCCGGGCCACCCCAAGATGCCGCCTACCGGGCCGTCGCCAGCAATCTGGGCCGGGTGATGGGCTACGTGGTGCTGGGCGCCGTCGCCGGCGGTTTGGGCGCGGGCGTGCTCGGCGCACTGTCGGTCGAGGGTCTGGGCACCGCGCTGCGTTCGGCCGTGGGCTTGGTGCTGATCTGGGTGGCCGTTCGCATGGCTTGGCCACGCTGGGCAGCAAAAGCCACGCCGCTTCCGGCCCTGCCGCTTTGGCGCTGGCTGGCTCCGCTGCGGCAGCGGCTTCCCACTGACGGCCGTTTGCGGCCTTGGGCTATTGGCCTGCTGTGGGGTTGGCTGCCCTGTGGGCTATCGATGACCGTTTTGGGCGCCGCATGGCTGCAGGCCAGCGCCCTGCATGGCGCCCTCACGATGGCCGCCTTTGGAATCGGGACCCTACCGCTCATGACCCTGCTGGGCTGGAGCGGCGCCCGCTGGGGCGTTCAAGGCGCTGGCTGGCGTCGGGCTGGCGCAGCGGTGGTGGGCCTTAGCGGTTTGCTGACGCTGGCTGCACCGTGGCTGGTCAGCCTGCCGGCCGTGCATGCCGCGCTGGCGGCCTTGGGCTGTCGGAGCTTGCCGCTCTAGCCGCAACTCTCACCCCGCGCCATCGCCGCAAGTCGCTCCGGGTCCAGCACCTGAAGGTGCCGGCCCTTCACCGCAATGACCCCATCGTCTTGCAACTTGGACAGGCCGCGGCTGACGGTTTCGATGACGAGGCTTAAGTAGCTGCCAATGTCGCTGCGGCTCATCGGCAGATGCAGATGACGCGGGTCACGGCCCAGGTGCTCTAGACGCTCGCACAGGCCGTGTAAAAACATCGCCAAGCGCTCTTGGGCCTGCTTTCGGCCCAGCAGTTCGAGATGGTCTTGATGGCGCGCCATGCCTTCGCCCATGGCCCGCATCATTTGCCGCTGAAACTCCGGGCGCTGCGCCGCCACGCGCTCCAACGCGGGCAGCGGCACTTCGCAAACCTGCGCCGCTTCCAGCGCCACCGCGTCATTGCGAAAGCGACCGTCGCCCAAGCCTTCCAGCCCAATCAATTCGCCGGGGAAGTAAAAGCCGATGACTTGCTCTTCGCCAGATTCGCTGACGGCGACGGTCTTAAAGCCGCCGCTCTGCGAAATAAACATCGAGCGGACCGACTCACCAGCGCGATAGAGCACAGCGTCGCGCGGCAGCGGCCGACGCGCCAAAACGTTGCCCGACAGGCGTTCGATATCGTCGATGCCCATCGTTGCCGGCTTGCACATCGGCAGCAGCACGCATTCGTCGCACTTCCGTTCGCCGGCCAAGGCTTTTAAGTCCAGCCGATTCATCCCTGTCTCCCGAGTGCCGACTTAGGGCGCCGTGTGCTTTTGCAGCCAGGCGTTCACCGACTCGTGCCACTGGACGCTGTTGTGCGGACGCAGGATCCAGTGGTTTTCATCGGGGAAGTACAGGAACTCCGACTCGATGCCCTTGCGCTGCAGGGCGCCGAAGGTCGCCAAGCCCTGCTCAACCAGCACGCGATAGTCCTTCTGGCCGTGAATGACCAGCATCGGCGTGTGCCAGTTCTGCACGAAGTTCACCGGGTTGTGCTTTTCCATCGCCGCAGCGCTTTCCCACGGCACGCCGCCGTTTTCCCATTCGGTGAACCACAACTCTTCGGTGGAATAGGCCATCGAGCGCAGGTCAAACACGCCGGCGTGGCTGACCAGACACTTCCACGGCTCGTTCCAGTTGCCGGCGATCCAATTGACCATGTAGCCGCCGTAGCTGCCGCCCAGCGCGCAGGCGCGCTCACCGTCAAGGTAGTCGTAGTTCTCCAGAGCCGCGGCCCAGCCCTTCTGCAGGTCCACCAGCGGCTTGCCGCCCCAGTCTTGCGAGATCGAGTCGGTGAAGGCTTGACCGTAGCCGGTGCTGCCGTGGAAATCGATCATCACCACCGCAAAGCCCATGCCCGCATAGGTCTGCGCATTCCAGCGGTAGTGCCACTGGTTAAAGAAGCTGCCCTGCGGGCCGCCGTGAATCAAGAACGCGACCGGCGCCTTCTGGCCCGGCTGCAGGTTCCACGGCTTCACCACATAGCCGTAAACCGTGGTGTCGTCGTAGCCCTTAAAGCTGAACTGCTCGAAGTCGCCGAAGCGCACGTCGGCCAGCCGCTCGGCGTTGAAATTCGTCAGGCGACGCTCGGCAATGCGGGCGCGGATGGCGCCCAAATAGAGGTCGGCGGGCGACGTCAGCGAATCGCGGGTGTAGACGATGCGATCGCCGTGAATGTCGAAGCCGCCGACGTTGCCGCCTTGCACCACTTTGCGCACCGCGCCGTTGGCGAGGTTCACCTCGAAAATCGGGTGCGTGCCGACGTCGAGCGTGGCAGTGTAGACGTTGCGGCCATC
This sequence comes from Lysobacterales bacterium, assembly GCA_038324485.1. Classification (GTDB taxonomy): domain Bacteria; phylum Pseudomonadota; class Gammaproteobacteria; order Xanthomonadales; family Xanthomonadaceae; genus Silanimonas. The sequence continues at coordinate 9,863 of JBBQIA010000021.1, read as the reverse complement.
CGCACCGAGCGTCAGCGAGTCAAAGCTGCGGTCCCACTCGGCGGCAATCTCGCGCACGGCGCCGGTCGCGCGATCCATCGCCATCAGCGCGTAACGATCAGCCTCGAAGCCGGGGCGCTTCATGGCCCGCCAGTACAGAGTCTTGCCGTCTTTCGAGAACACCGGATTGGTGTCGGTGGCCAAGTTTTCCGCCGTTAGATTGCGCGGCGCGGCGCTGCCGTCCACCGGCACATCGAACAGGTCGAAATTGGTCGACCACGGCTCGGTCTTGCCGGCAATGCGCGCGCTGAACACCAATCGCGTGCCGTCGGGCGAGAACACGTAATCGGACTGGTCACCGAAGGGCTTGCCGGGCACGTCGCCATCAATGCCCACCGTAAGGTGCTTGGGCTCGTTTAAGGCCTTGCCGTCATCACCAATCGGCGCCAAGAACACCTGCGAACGGCGGCCGTCCGACCACGTGTCCCAATGACGCACGAACAGGCGGTCGTATTGCACGCCGGTGATTTTGTCGCTCGCGTCAGCCGCAAGGCGATCGCTCGTGCAGGCCAGCGTGGCGCAGTCGGCATACACCTCAAGGCTCACCGCCAGCGCGTCGCCAGCGGGCGCCACCTGAAAGCTGCCCACATCCAGCGCGAAATCGGTGACCTGGTTCGGCTCGCCGCCGCCACCGGGCACACGCCACACCTGCATCGAGCCGGACTTGCCGCTGAGAAAATAGACAAAGGCGCCATCCGGCGACCACGCGCCGGCCGAAGCCGGCTGGTCGGCAGGCGTCAGACGCTGGCCGGGTCCGCCGGCCGCCGTGGTGGTCCACAGCGACGCGATGCCGCGGTCGGCGTCCCAATCGGTCTGCCGCAGCGAGTACAGGATCTGCGAGCCGTCGGGCGAAAACTGCGGCGACGACACGCGGTCCAAGCGCACCAGATCGTCCGCGGTGAAGCCTCGCGGGGTTCCGGTGGTCGGGGCGTCGACGGCAAAGGCCGGCGACGCGAAGGCAAGGCTCAGGGCAAAGGCGAGGTGTCGCATGGCGGTCGGATCACTCGGCAGGAACTTGGGCCGAAGGATAACGCGTGCCGACGATGCCGTGATTTAGAACGGGATGTCGTCATCCGGGAACGGGTCGTTGCTCTGGGCCGGGGGCGGGGTGTTGCCGCCGCGATTGCCGTAGCCACCGCCGGCATTACCGCCACCACCCGCATTGCCGCCGCCGTAGCCGCCGCCGGAACCGCCGCGACCGCCACCGCCGCCCCCCGAACCGCCGCGGCCACCACCACCACCGCCGCCGAAACCACCGCCACCGGAGGACCGGGCCGGGCGCTCGCCGCCCTCTTCACCGCCGCCCATGCCGGGATTGCCGCCCAGCATCTGCATTTCGTTGGCGATGATGTCGGTGCTGTATTTCTCGACTCCGCTCTTGTCGGTGTACTTCTCGGTGCGCAGGCTGCCTTCCACGTAGACCTGACGGCCTTTCTTCAGGTACTCGCCGGCGATTTCGGCCAGCTTTCCGAAGAACTTCACCCGGTGCCACTCGGTGCGCTCCTGCGGGTTGCCGTCCTTGTCTTTCCAGTTCTCGCTGGTCGCCACGCTGATGGTGGTGATGGCCGAGCCGCTCTGCGCGTAGCGCACTTCCGGGTCGTTGCCGAGGTTGCCGACGATGATGACTTTATTGATGCCGCGCGCCATGGGGTTCTCCAGCCGCTAAAGGTCGAAACAGGACGCCAGTATGACAGCCCGACCGCTCGGAGGCGTCAGCCTCTTCCTCCAGTTTGACGTCGAACACGGCGCGCTCTCGGGTAGGCCTTCTATAATCCGGTCATGCACGCCGTCGCCCAGCCCAGCCCAAAGTCCGCCCTACCCTTCTCGGCCATCCAATCGATGGCCCTTGATGACATGGCGGCGGTAGACGCCCTCATTCGTCGCCGCTTGGCCTCGGACGTGGTGCTGGTAAACCAAGTGGCCGAATACATCGTTGGCGCAGGCGGCAAGCGCCTGCGGCCGATGCTCACAGTGCTGGCGGCGCGCGCGGCCGGCTACCGCGGCGAAGCCCATCACCAGCTGGCGGCCGTGGTGGAGTTCATCCACACCGCCACCCTGCTGCACGACGACGTGGTGGACGAATCCGACCTGCGCCGCGGCCGGGCCACAGCCAATGCCGCTTTTGGCAACGCGGCCAGCGTCTTGGTCGGCGACTTTCTGTATTCGCGCGCTTTCCAGCTGATGGTCGAACTGGAGTCGATGACGATTCAGAAGGTGCTGGCCGACACCACCAATCGCATCGCCGAGGGCGAAGTGCTGCAGCTACTGCACGTGCGCAATCCGGACACCGATGAGGCCGCGTATCTGCACGTCATCGAGCGCAAAACGGCCGTGCTGTTTGCATCGGCCACGCAGCTGGGCGGGCATTTGGCCGGCATCGGGGCTGCGGGCGAGCGCGCCCTGTTCGATTTCGGCATGGCCTTGGGCTACGCCTTCCAGATCGCCGATGACGTGCTGGACTACGCCGGCGACGCGGCGGCCTTGGGCAAGAACCTTGGCGATGACTTGGCCGAAGGCAAAGCCACCCTGCCGCTCATCCACGCCATGACCCACAGCGCGCCGGCGGTGCAGGCGCGGCTGAAGCAGATTGTGATGGACGGCGATGCCGAGGGCTTCGGCGAAGTGATGCAGGCCATCGAGGCCTGCGGCAGCCTCGAATACAGCCGAGCGCTGGCGCAGCGCTACGCCGATGCCGCCATGAACGCGCTGGCGTCGCTGCCGGCCAGCGAGGAGCGCGAGGCCCTCGCTGGCTTAGCCACTTACGCGCTGTCGCGAACTTACTGAGCGCCGAAGCGCTCGTCGAAGAAGCCGCGCATCATCGCCATCGAGCGACGGTAGCTCGGCTCGTGAAACTTGCAGCCCGGAATCGCGCTGCCGTCTTCGTCCGGCTCGGCGAAACAGTGCACGGCGCCGCCAAAATTCACGAACTGCCAATCGGCGCCCGAAGTGCGCATTTCGGTTTCGAAGCCGGTGATTTCTTCCGCGCTCACGAAGCTATCGTCCGCGCCGTTCATTACCAGCAACGGGGTTTTCACCGCGCCTTCGGTGGCGGGCGAGGACGTACCCAGTGATCCATGAAAGCTGGCCACGCCGGCCAGTTCGGCACCGCTGCGGGCCAGCTCAATCACCGTGGCGCCGCCGAAGCAGAAACCAATCGCCCCGATATCGTCCTTGGCCAAGGGCACGCCTTCCGCCGCGCGTAGCGTGGTCAGCGCAGTGTTGATGCGCTCGCGCATGTTGGCGCGATCGGCATAGACCGCGCCTGCGGCGGCGCCCGCCTCCTGCGGATTGGTGGGGCGCAGGCCGCGGCCGTACATATCGACCAGCAGCACTACGAAATCATCGCCGGCAATGCTCTTGGCTTTCTCGATGGCGCTGTCGTTAATGCCGTACCAGTTCGGCACCATCAGCAGGCCGGGACGCGGCGTCGCGTTCGCATCGTCGTAGACCATTACGCCATCAAAGGTAGTGTCGCCGACCGTCCAACTAACGGGCTGGGTCGTCTGGGCCGCACTGGCGCCCGAGGCCATGAGACCGGTCAGGAGCGACGCGGCGAGGATTCGGAGGGATGGGGCAAGTCGCATGGCACAACTCCAGCGGTAAAGCGCGGATTGTAGGCCTATGCCGTGTGGACGCCGTGTCGGACAGGCCACACCAGTCGGTCAGGCCTCAGCGCACGCCGAGGCCCGAAATTACCCCCGTCCGCTCGGGATCAAAGCCCGCCGCCTGAGCAAAATGCTTTCCGCGCTCGGCGTAATCGCGGTAGCGCGGAAAGCTAGGCGCGCCGGGCGAAAGCAGGATGGTGCCGCGCGTGCCCAAGACTTCGTGAGCAAAGCGCACCGCTTCTTCCATCGACTTTGATTCGCGCAGCACGAACTTCGAGGCGCTCGCGATGGATTTCAGTTTGTCGAAAATGGCCGGGCCGTTTTGCCCCATGGTGATCACGGCCGCGGGCGCGTCGCCGGCCACGCGCTCAGCGAAGACGCCCCAATCGAGGCCGCGGTCGTAACCGCCCACCAAGATAGCCGTGCTCTTGCCCGGATACCAGTCCAGCGCCGCGATCGAGGCCATCGGCGTGGTGCTGATGGAATCATTGACGTAGACGAGGCCGTCTTTCTCGCCGATGCGCTGCAGGCGATGCGGCAGCGGCACGAAGTCGACCACCTTCGGCGCCAGCGGAATCGGGTCGATGCCCAGCGCTTCGATGGCGGCCAGCGCCGCGCACAGATTCACCCAGTTGTGGCGGCCCGGCAGCGGCAGAAACTTCGCGTCGATGACCGCACGGCCGCCGCGCATGATCCAGCGGTCGCGCACGTGCCAGCCGTCTTCCGTGTTGAACCAGTGCAGCTTGGTGCTGGCCGAGACGCGTTCGCCCAACTCGCGAAGGCGCGCATCCGCCGCGTTCAGCACCACGATGCCCGGTGCGGCGTCGGTGACCAGCTTCAGCTTGTCGGCGAAGTAACGCGCTTCCGAACCGTGCCAGTCGAGGTGTTCGGGGAAAAGATTCAGCACCACCGCCACGGCCGGGCGCACGGCGTCGCCGGTCTGGTAGCTCGACAGTTCAATGACCCAAGCGTCGGGCGGCGGCTGCACGTCGAGCAGTTCCAGCAGCGGCAGACCGATGTTGCCGGCCAAGGCCGTGCGCTCGCCGGCGGCGCGCAGCAAAAACGCGATGAGCGCCGTGACCGTGCTCTTGCCCTTGGTGCCGGTGACGCAGACGGCATGGGCGCCCGCGTTTTCCGCGAACCACAGGGCGGTGCCGCTGGTGAAGCGCACGCCATTGAGTTCGGCGTCGACCTTGGGCGAGGCGTAGGCACTGATGCCCGGCGACTTGATGACCACATCGAAGACCGAGAGCGACGCGGTGTCGACCTCGGTACGAATGACGAGCGTGGGGTCTTCGTGCGCTTGAAGGTCGGCGACCTCGTCCTCCTTGCAGAAGACCGTCAGCGGACGACCGGGCAAACGCCAGCGAAGTGCGGCCAGTGCGGCGCGGCCTTCGCGGCCGTAGCCCCAAATCGCGACTTTTTTTCCGTCAAGCTCCGAAATGCGCACTCAGCGCCTCCATCCGTGCCGTACCGAGACCGTGCTCGCCCTGCGGTGCCAGCAAGGGGTCGAGGCGCAGGGTATCCGCATCCAGGCTCGGCTGCTGATCCGAAGCAAAGCGCGCCACGATGGCGTCCTCGCGCCACGAAGGGCTGGCGGCCAAGGCGGCCATCGCCGCCCGCGACTCGCGGCCTTCGCCGACACACTCAAACGGCTTGTGGCCTTCGATCTCCAGCAGGGCGTCGTACTCGGCGGCCAAGCGCACGTCGTCCAAGAGGTTGCGCCCGAAGATGCCCAACAGTCGCGGCTTCGGCATGAAGGGCGCCAGAGCCAAAAACACGAAGTGACACTTGGGGCATTGGCCGCACCAGCGCTGGGTCGGTTTATCGCCCAATAAATGGAAGTTGCGATTGCAGCTGGAAAAATGCGCGTCATAGCGGTCCAGCCGCGCAAACTGCCGCGCCACAGCCAGCTCCGAAAACGGCCGTAATAGGGACAGGTAGTCGAAGTCGGCAGCCACTTGCGCGCGAACCAGTGCGGCGAAATGGCGTTCGAAGTCCCAGCCTTTCGACCACTGATGATTCACCTCGCCGGTGCCGGGGATCAGGCTGCCGTAGCTGGCCGAATGCTCGTTGGAAAACACCACGCTGTCGTGGCCCGTCAACAGCGCCGCTAAAACGAGAATGGCCGAGTTCACCGCGGTCACCGGGATGTGGCCGTTGAACGCGCCCTCGCGGTTGAAGGCGAAGAGCTCCGGCGCAAGCGCGCGTCCAATATTCAGCGTGGGCAGACCAGTGCGCTCGGCGCAGGCGCGAATGAGCGGCGAACTGCCGATCCACGTCACCGTCGGCGCGGTGCCCAGCGCGCGCAGCGCTTCGATCGACACCAGCGAATCTTTGCCGCCACCGATTGCCACGAGGGCGCGCGGAGCGGCAGCGTTCGCGTGCAGCGCATCAGGCCTCAGCGCGGCGGCAGGCGGTCGAGCAACGCCATCGCGCGGCCAAAGCAAATGCCCACGCAGGTCCAGCCCATTGCGATAAGCGAATTCGCCGAGGCCGTTTTCGTAGACGCTGGCGATGAAGTCGGCGGTGGCCTCGTCAAGCGGACCGTCGGCGCACTCGAGCACGGAAGGCGCTGCGGCTTTGTAGTAGCTGACGCCGGCCACTAAATGCAGCAGCCGCAGCGCGGCGTCGACGGCGGCCGCGCGAGCCGCGTCAAAATCGGGCGATGCGCTTTGCAGCGCGGTAAACGGCGCGCCCGGCACGGTAATGCGCTCGACCAACTCGGGGCTGATGCCGGCATCGGTAACGAAGGCATAGGCCAGCGCGATCTCGCCGGTGGCGGGGTCAAAGCGCGCCGAGCAGAAACGAAACGCGCGAATGCGTGAACGATCGAAGGTCCAGTCGCTCATTCCAGAATCTCCTCTCGCGGCAAGGCGCGCAGGTTGTAGCGGCTTGCCATCACCATGCCGTAAGCGCCGGCATCGGCCAGCAGCACCACGTCGCCCTCGGCGGTGGCCTGCGGCAGACGGCGGCGGCGGCCGAGTACGTCGCCGGTTTCGCAAATCGGCCCCACCACTTCGGCGGGCTCGCCGGGCGGCTCGTCCATGCGCGAAAGGTTCACGATGCCGTGCCAAGCGTTGTAAAGGGCGGGACGCATCAGCGCGTTCATGCCGGCATCAAGGCCGATTCGGCGCACGCCCTGCTTGTGCATCGTCGCGGTGACGTGGGTCAGCAGCACGCCACATTCGGCAACCAAAAAGCGTCCCGGCTCGATCCACAGTGCGTACTGCGGGAACAGCGCCTTCATCTCGGCCAGCATTGCGCCGAAGGCCTCCAAGTCGAAGGGGTCGGCTTCGGGCTGGTAAGGAATGCCAATGCCGCCGCCGACGTCGATGCGCTCGACCGTGCCGATGGCGTCCGCCATGCCGGCTAGGCGGGCGTAAACCTCGCGCCAGTGATGCGCGTCAAAGATGCCGCTGCCGATGTGCGCATGCAGGCCGGTGACCCGCGCACCGAGGGCTTTCGCCGCAGCCGCCGCAGGCGCCACGTCATCCATCGGCATGCCGAACTTCGCTTCCTTGCCGCCGGTTTTGACCTTGTCGTGATGGCCGGAGCCGAAGCCCGGGTCAACCCGCAGGATTAGGCGCTGGCCGCGGAACACCTCGGGCCAGGTCTCCAGCAGCGAGGGGTTATCGAGCGTCACGTGGATGCCCAGCGCCAAGGCGCGCTCAAACTCGACGCGCGGCGCAAAGCTGGGCGTAAACAAAATGCGGCTGGGGTCGAGGCCCGGAAGGCTGGCCAGCACGTGCTCCACTTCGGCCAGCGACACGCATTCAAAGCCCAAGCCCTCGGCCTCGATCACGGCAAGAATGGCCGGATGCGGATTGGCTTTCAGCGCGTAGTGCGCGCGATCGACCGCCGCCAGCGACTTCAGTTGGCGTGCACGGTCGCGCACGGTGGGCAGGTGATAGACGTAGGTCGGCTGCCCCGGCACGGCCATCGCCAGCAAACGCTGGCGTTCGGCCTGCCACCACGCAGTGCGCGGCGCGCGCGGCGCGCCCAGTTCGCGCCAGCTCGGCCCGAAGACGGCCGTCTCATCGACGGGCATCGCGTTCGAGCCGATCAGCAAGGCGTGCAGGGTGGGCAGCAGGCCTTCGGCCAGAGCTTCGTCGACGACAAAGGTCAAATTGAGGTCGTTCGAGCTTTGCGAGATCAGATGCACGCGCTCGCGGCCGAAGGTGGCCAGCACGTCGGTCAAGCGATGCAGGCGCGAACGCATGCCGCGGCCAACAAGCGTGATCGACGAGCACGGGGCGATGACTTTGACCCGGCAGAAGCGCTCCAAGTCGCGGCACAGCGCTTCGAGCACATTGGTGCTGACCAAGTTGTCGCTGGGGTCCAGCGAGACGGTGACGTTGGTTTCCGACGAGCCGATCAAATCGACCGACAGGCCGTGCGCGGTAAAGCAGCCGAAGACGTCGGACAAGAAGCCCACCTGCTGCCACATGCCGATGGTTTCCATCGACACCAACACGATGCCGCGACGCGCGCTGATGGCTTTGACCCCGGCCACTTCAGCGGCCTGCCCATCAATGACGGTGCCGGCGAGATCAGGGTTTTCGGTGTCGCGAATCCACATCGGCACGTTGGCTTCGCGGCAGGGCGTCAGACAGCGGGGATGCAGAACCTTGGCGCCGGTGGTCGCAATTTCTTGGGCTTCCGCAAAGTCCAAGCGCGAGAGCAGGCGCGCCTCCGGCACCTGACGCGGGTTGGCACTGAACATGCCCGGCACGTCGGTCCAAATTTCGACGCGGCGCGCCTTCAGCAAAGCGCCAAAGTAGGCCGCAGAAGTGTCGGAACCGCCGCGCCCCAAAATGGCCGTGCCGCCGTCGCGATGCCGCGCAATGAAGCCTTGCGTGATGGCCATCCGGGCCGGCCGGGCCAACAATCGCTCGCGAGCCACCGGATCGCTGAAATCGCAGGACACCGACAGCCGCTGCGCCCACGCACTGGCGTTGGGCTGCTCGATGGCCTGCATGGCCTCACGCGCGTCCCACCAATCCACGTCAACGCCCTGCGTTCGCAGATAGGCCACGCCCAACGCCGAGGACATTAGCTCGCCTTGCGCCAACAGCTCGGCCTGCCACGCCAGCTCGGCCACGCCCGCACGGGCGTCAACGGCCAGCGTACGCAGTGCCGCGAAGCGTTCGCCCAGAACGGCCTCCACTGCCACCCCCAGCTCGTTCGCAAACGAAACATGGCGCTCAATAATCGCCTCGGCTTGGGCCATCAACGACGCCGCATCGGCGTGGCCGTCGATCATCGCCTGCAGCACGTTGGTGATGCCCGACATCGCCGACACCACCACCAGCACGCGAACGTTCTCGTCTTCGGCACGCTGACGCATCAGCCGCCCAATGGTGTCCCAGCGCGATTTTTTCGACACGCTGGTGCCCCCGAATTTCAGGACAATCCAGTCATTGGCGAATGCGGGGACAGGGCGATTCATCGGGATCGGCACCTCTAATAGCCGGAAGGTGAAAAAACGAATGCCGCCCAACGCGGCGGCGGGCTAAAGAATACCGTGCGCAGCTGGCGGCTTGTGGTCAACGGCAGGCAGCGGGGACACTGCGCACATGACGATCCGTGATTACCTTCAGCTCGATGTCTTTGCCGCCGCACCCGGCTTGGGCAACCCCTTGGGCGTCATTCTGGACGCAGGCGGCTTAGACACCGCGGCCATGCAGGCCTTGGCCGCGTGGCTCAACCTATCGGAGACCACCTTCGTGCTGCCGCCCACGCGCGATGACGCCGACTATCGCGTTCGCATCTTTACGCCTCGGCAAGAGCTGCCTTTTGCTGGCCATCCGAGCGTCGGCAGCGCCCACGCGGTGCTCGCGCGCGGCTTAGCGCGAGTACGTCCGGTGGTCGCCGGCCGGCGCACCGTGCAGGGCCTCGTGCAGGAATGCGCGGCGGGCCTGCTGCCGCTGCGGGTGGACGAACGCGACGGCGTGCAGACCGTGCATGTGCGAGCACCGCGCGGCCAGCACCGCGAGGCCAAACCCGATGCCGTGCTGGCCAGCCTTGGTGTGGTGAATCGCGGCGCGACGGCGCCCGCCCTGATCGACAACGGCCCGCGCTGGTGGTGCATCGAACTGGCCGATGAAGCCAGCGTTCGCGGCATGGCCCCGGACCTTTCGGCGATGGCTTTGGCTAACCGCGCCGACGACAGCGTGGGCGTGGCGGTGTTCGCCCGCTGCAACGCTGCGCCGTATG
>JBBQIA010000020.1:0-13302 GCA_038324485.1 Lysobacterales bacterium | reverse complement strand
GGCTTGAGCCAGGTGTCGACACTGGCCAGCAGGGCCTCGTCGCTGGCCTCGGGCCAGTCGCGTTCGGGCAGCCACTCGCGCAGGCAGCGCAGGCGCTCCAGCCACTGACGCAGGCCTTCGGTCCACGGCAGCGCGTCCAAGCCCAGTTCACGCACGGCGTCGGTCAGGGCTTGTGCTGCGCGCGCTGGGTCGGGCCGACCGGCCGGCTTGCTCTCCAAAATGATGCGGTCGAAGCGCCGCTCGCGGCGCGAGACCAGCGCGCGCGCCGCAGCGTCCCAGCGCACCGTGTCTTCTTCGACGAAGCGCTCGGGGAATTCGCGCTGCAGGCGCGATTCGTCCACCGGCGACCCGCGCAGCACGAGGCCGTCGCGAGACTCGAAGCGCAGTTCGCTGGCCACGATCCACGGCTCGCCGTACAGCGCCGAATCGTCGAACACGCGCGCGCTGCGCCCGTTGCTTAAGGCATACCGACGCGGGTCGTTCGGCGACTGCACGCCGATGCGGTCGGGAAAGGCGTGGGCCAGCAGGTCGCCCAGCCCGTGCGCGCTGGCACTGGTGGGCGGCAGGGTGTCGCAGCGCAGCCGGCGTCGCCACGCCTTGGCTTGGGTATCGATGGCGGCCAATGCCGAGCGCGCGGCTTCGGGGGGCGTGCGCCCCGCACGAAAGGCGGCCAAGGCCTGCCAGCGCGACGCCACGTCATCGCGGCGCGGGCCCTTCAGCGGGTCTCGAGCATCAATCAGCGCCGCCAGGTCGCAGGCCAGTGCGGTCTCGCTGGCCGTGCTGGGTGCGAGCAGCATGGCGGCCAAGCGCGGATGCGTTCCTAAGTTCAAGACGCGCCGGCCAAACGCCGTGATGCGCGCGCTGGCGTCCAGCGCGCCGAGCGACTTCAAGAGGTCGACCCCGGCCGCCAGTGCCCCGCGCGGTGGCGCGTCCAGAAAGCGCAGATCGCTGTCGCCCCAGGCGGCTAGTTCCAAAGCTAGGCCGGAGAGCTCGACTTGGGTGATCTCGGCGCGCCGATTGGGCTCAAGTCGCTGCGACTCCGGCCACAGCCGATAGCACCAGCCTTCGGCCACGCGACCGGCGCGCCCAGCACGCTGGTCGGCGCTGGCCTGCGAGACGGCCACGGTTTCCAGCCGCGAGAACCCCGAGTTCGGCTCGAAGCGCGGCTCGCGCGCCAAGCCGCTGTCGATCACCACGCGGACGCCGGGCAGGGTGACGCTGGACTCGGCCACGTTGGTGGCCAGCACCACGCGGCGTCGGCCGTCGGGGTCGGGGTTCAGCGCAGCCGACTGCGCCTCCACCGACAGCTCACCGTGTAGGGGCAGCACGCGAATCGCCGTCGGCAGCGTGGCTTCTAGGGCCCGCTGCGCCTCGGCAATTTCGCGCTGACCGGGCACGAACACCAGCAGGTCGCCCGGGTGCGCGTCGAGGGCCTGAAGCACGCATCGACGCAGCTGCGCGCTGGCCGCCTCGTCCCGACGCGCCGGAAAGTGGCCGATCGTGACGGGGTAGGCGCGGCCCTCGGCGCTCAGACGCGGCGCGTCAAAAAAGCGCGCCAAGCGCTCGCCATCCAGCGTGGCCGACATCACCAGCAGCCGCAGGTCGGGTCGCAGCTGGGCCTGCACATCGAGCGCCAAGGCTAAGCCCAGGTCGGCGGCCAAGTGCCGCTCGTGGAATTCGTCAAACAAGATGGCCGCCACGCCGTCGAGCGTCGGATCGTCCTGAATCAGTCGAGTCAGGATGCCCTCGGTCACCACTTCGATCTGGGTAGCGGCCGAGACCTTCGCTTCGAAGCGAATGCGATAGCCGACGGTCTGGCCCACCGCCTCGCCACGCTGGGCGGCCATAAATCCGGCCGCGGCGCGGGCCGCGACCCGGCGTGGCTCAAGAACCAGCACCTTGCCACCGGCTCGCCACGGCGCGTCCAGCAGGGCCAGCGGCACCTGGGTGGTCTTGCCCGCGCCCGGCGGGGCTTCCAAAACCAGACGCGGCTGCGCGTCGAGCGCGGCGAGCACCTCGGGCAGCAAGGGCGCAATGGGAAAGGGGTTCGCGGCGGCCATTTTGGGCGGGTGGGTGCGGGCGCATTTAGCAGGTCGGGGGCAGAGTGTGCCGCAGGCTTCATTGTTAGATCTGGTCGCTCACCTTGCCGAAAGTCACGGACTTATCTTGACAGAGCGCTCGCTGACGCTTGACCCTGCAAGCTCGATTTCCGGTTGGGAAGATGCCCCGTGTCCGTTTCTTTGCTCCGCCGCCCCACGACCGCTCTCGCGGCCGCCCTTGTGCTTGCTCTCGGTCTGAGCGCCTGTTCGCCCGCTGAAGAAGCGCCGCCGGCGGCTGAAGCAGCTGCCGCCGCGCCCGCGCCGGTTGCGCCCGAAGTGGACGAGTCCGCACAAGTGGCCGAGGCCGCACAGGCCACCGCCAATGCGCTCGCCGTCCTCTCCGTCGAGGAATTGCGTGAGAAGGGCAACAGCGCCCTGCGCGAGCAGCGTTTGTATTCGCCGGCCGGCGACAACGCGATGGAGTACTACCTGGCCCTGCGCCAGAAGTCCGCCACGCCCGATGTGTCGGCCGAGTCGGCGTTGATCGACCTGATGCCCTATGCCTTGATCGCCTCCGAGCAGGCCATCAATCAGGCCGAGTTTGTGGAAGCGGAGCGCCTGTTTGAACTGATGTCGCGCACCGACCCAGAAGCGCCGTCGCTGAACCGAATTCGCGACGCCATTGCCAGCGGCCGCACCGCCGTTGCCGATCGCGCGCGCCTCGATGTCGAGCGTGCCGAACGTGACCGCGTTGCCGCCGAACAGCGCGCCCGCGATGCCGCAGTCGCCGAAGCCACCGCGGCGGTCACGCCTGCGCCGGCTCCCGCTCCCGCGCAGCCCGTAGCCCCCGCGCCTGAGCCGGTTGTTGTCGCTCCCGCCCCGGTCGTCGTCGCGCCTGCTCCGGTCGCCGCGCCGGCTCCCGCGCCCGTGCGCACCGGTCCGCCGCGCCCGATCAGCACGCCGCAGCCGCCGTATCCGCGTGAAGCAGCCCGCAGCCGCGCGGCCGGCACGGTGGTCGTGCAATACACGATCGGTGCCGATGGTCGCGTTACCAACGTGCAGGTGCTGCGCGCTCGGCCGCGCGGCATCTTCGAGCGCACCGTGGAAGACACGGTGGCGACGTGGCGCTTCGAGGCGCCGGGTGAGCCGGTGACGCAGACGCGCACCTTCGACTTCAGCATGTAATTCGCAGAAACGTCGCGCCGGTTCAGTGCCGGCGCGGCAGACTATTGCGATGTCTACGCCTTTCCATGTCTTCGACGTCATCGTTGTCGGTGGCGGTCATGCCGGCACCGAAGCCGCGCTAGCGGCTGCGCGCAGCGGTGCGCGCACCCTGCTGCTAACCCACAGCATCGAAACCATCGGCCAGATGAGCTGCAATCCGGCCATCGGCGGCATCGGCAAGGGCCATTTGGTCAAGGAAATCGACGCGCTGGGCGGCGCCATGGCCCGTGCGGCCGATCGCGCCGGCATTCAGTGGCGCACCCTCAACGCCAGCAAGGGCCCCGCCGTTCGCGCCACCCGAGCGCAGGCCGACCGGGCGCTCTACAAGGCGGCCATCCGCCGCATCGTCGAGACCCAGCCGAACCTTCAGGTCTTCCAGCAGGCGGTCGACGACTTCCTTTTTGACGGTCGCGCCATCACCGGCGTTCGCACCCAGATGGGCCTCGACTTTCATGCCCGCGCGGTGGTGCTGACGGCGGGTACGTTCTTGGCCGGACAGATCCATATCGGCTTGGCGAATCATTCTGGCGGCCGCGCCGGCGATCCGCCGTCCAATGCGCTGGCGATGCGCCTGCGCGAAGCCAGCTTGGGCGTCGGCCGTTTGAAGACCGGCACGCCGCCGCGCATTGATGCGCGGAGCATCAACTTTGACGGGCTCGACGAGCAGCCGGGTGACACGCCCATCCCCACCTTTAGCTTCGATGGCGATGCGTCGGTGCACCCGCGTCAGGTGAGCTGCTGGATCACGCATACGAACGAGGCGACGCATGACGCGATTCGCGGCGGCCTCGATCGCTCGCCGATGTATTCGGGCCTGATCGAAGGCGTCGGCCCGCGCTACTGCCCGAGCATTGAAGACAAAGTCACGCGCTTTGCCGACAAGTCCTCGCATCAAATCTTTATCGAGCCGGAAGGCTTGGACACCTTCGAGATTTACCCGAACGGCATTTCTACCTCGCTGCCCTTCGACGTACAGCTGGCCTTGGTGCGCTCAATCAAAGGCTTCGAAAATGCGCACATCACGCGGCCCGGTTACGCGATTGAGTACGACTACTTCGATCCGCGCGGGCTGAAGGCCTCCTTGGAGACCAAGGCCATCGAAGGCCTGTTCTTTGCTGGCCAGATCAATGGCACCACCGGTTACGAAGAAGCCGGAGCGCAGGGCCTGCTGGCCGGCTTGAACGCGGCCCGATTCGTCCAGCAGAAAGACGCGTGGACGCCGCGCCGCGACGAGGCCTATCTGGGCGTGCTGGTCGATGACCTGATTACCCACGGCACCACCGAGCCCTACCGAATGTTCACCAGTCGCGCCGAATACCGGCTGCAGCTGCGCGAAGACAATGCCGACCTGCGGCTCACCCCGATCGGCCGCGACATGGGCTTGGTCGACGACGTGCGCTTTGCTGCCTTCGAGGTCAAGCGTGCCGCCATCGACGCGGAGGCGGCCCGGCTTCAAGCGCTGTGGGCGACGCCCGGTAATGCGCTGGGTCGCGCCGTCGAGGCCACCACGGGGCAGGTGGTCTCGCGTGAAACCACGGTGCTGGATCTGCTCAAGCGCCCCGAGCTGGATTACCCGGCTCTGATGCACGTCGAGGGCCTTGGCCCCGGCGTGGCCGACGCAAAAGTGGCCGAGCAAGTGCAAATTCGCGCCAAGTACGCGGGCTATTTGGATCGCCAGCGCGAGGACATCGAGCGCCAGCGTCGCCACGAAACCACCGCCATCCCGGCTGATTTCGAGTACCGCGGGCTCAGCGGCCTCTCGGCCGAGCTGGTGGCCAAGCTCGGCGCCGTGCGTCCCGAGACCGTGGGTCAAGCGCAGCGCATCCCGGGCATCACCCCGGCGGCCATCTCCCTGTTGTTGGTGCATTTGAAGCGGAGTGGTCGCGCCGCATAGCGACGGGCTTCTTTTTTGCGCGGGGCTGATCGCAAGGCTTGCGCGCCGTGGCATGCTCAAGTCCCCTCTCGCACGGCGTCATGGTCATGTCGAGCAATGACGAGCTGTTGTTCGCCCCAGAGCAGCCCCTTGACGGCGACGCCCCTGCGCCGATGCTTCCTTGGAAAGTGGCGGTCGTTGACGACGACGAGTCGGTGCGCGCCATCACGCGTTTGGCGCTGGGCGCATTGAAAGTCGAGGGTCGTCCGCTGCAACTGCTAGAAGCATCGAGTGCTGATGAAGGCATCGTGCTTTTCGCCACGCATCCCGATATCGCGGTGGGCCTGATTGACATGGTCATGGAGGACCCGACTGCGGGTCTGCGCTTGATCAGTGCCGTGCGCGACGAGCAACGCAATCACAAGACGCGCTTGGTGGTGCGCACCGGTCAGCCCGGTCACCTGCCGGAAGATCGCGTGATTCGCGATTACGACATCAACGACTATCGGGAAAAGACCGAGCTCTCGGCGCAGAAGTTGCGCACCGTGGCGCACAGCGCCATTCGCTCCTTCCGCGACATCGATAATTTGGAAGTCGCCTTCCACGACATCGTCGGCTTACTGGCTCAGGTGGTTGACGAAAAAATCGCCGAGCACCTTCCGCACGCCTTGGGCACCGCAGAAATGGCGGCCGTGCTCGGTCGGCTGGCGGGCTTGCCGGCGACGCGGGTGGAGGCTCTGCGCCACGCGTCGACCCTGCACGACATCGGCTTGCTTGGACTCTCGGCTTCGGTGCGCGAGGCCTTATTGGGTTTTGAGACCTTGACCGAGGAGGCACGGCAGGCCTTGGTGGAGCACCCGCGTATCGGCGCTGGCTTGCTGGAGCGTTTGGCGACCGACGAAGGCCGCTTGGCCGCACAGCTGGCCCGTGAGCACCACGAGCGCTGGGACGGAAAGGGCTATCCGGTAGGCTTGGTGGGCGCGGCGAGTGCGCTTGAAAGCCGCGTTCTGGCCGTCGCGAATTTGATCGACGCCACCTTGTCGCCGTACCCCAATCGCGACGCCTATGACGTCGATGCGGTGCGCGGCATTCTTCGCGATGCCGCGGGCAGCGAACTCGATCCGAGCCTGGTGCAGATGGCGCTCGACCATCTTGATGCGCTGGTGACGGTCCGTTCGCGGGTTCGCCAAACGAGGCCATGATGCCGTCGCGGGAGCCCCTGCTGCTGGCCCTGGCGCAAGCGAGTTACATCGATGACGGCGACATCGCGCTCAGCGCTACCGCCATCACTTCGGCCGCGGTCGATGGCTTGGGGATTGATCGCTGCGGCGTGTGGATGCGCGCCGCAGACGGCCGTTCCATCCGCTGCATTCATCTCTACGACCGCCGCGATGGTGGGCACCTCGCCCTGCCCGATCTGACCATCGACGATACCCACTACCCGCGCTATTTCGAGGCCCTTGGGCGCGAGCGCGCGCTCATTGCCGACGACGCGTTAACTCATCCCGACACGGCGGAATTCGGTCCCGGCTACCTCACCGTGCTCGGTATCGCGTCGATGCTCGACGGGCCTATTCGCCAGCACGGCCGGATGGTGGGCATCGTCTGTGCCGAGCATCGTGGCGAGCCGCGCGTATGGGCGGCCGACGAAGTGGCTTTCCTGTGCAGCTTGGCCGATCTATTTGGACGCGTGCTGACGGCTGCCGAGCGCCGCGATTATCAGCAGCGCTTGGAGAGCCTGAACGCATCGCTGGAGCAGCGGGTTAGCGAGCGCACGCAGGAACTGAGCGCGGCCCTGGAATACCTCGAGAAAGCCAAAGTGCATCTGGTCGAGAGCGAAAAACTGGCGGCGCTGGGCCAACTGGTCGCGGGCGTGGCGCACGAGATCAATACGCCGGTTGGGGTGATCGTGACGGCGGTCAGCCACTGCAGCACGCGCATTGACGAGCTGCGCGAGGCCATGTCGAAGGGCTCACTCACGCGAACTGAGTTCGAGGGCGGTTTGGCTGAAGTGAGCGAGGGGCTGGGCATGGCCCTGCGGAATGCCGAGCGTGCCGCGGGCCTCGTGGAAAGCTTCAAGCGCACCGCGGCCGATCAGACGCACGATGTGCGTGCGCGCTTCGACCTGGCGGCCACCTTGGCCGATGTGCTGGCAACGCTTAAGCCGATGCTGCGACGACGCGGTGTTGAAGCGCGTCTGGCCGAGATGCCGGAAATGATCTGCGAAAGCTATCCGGGAAGCTTGGCCCAGATCATGACCAACCTCGTGGTGAACGCATGCGTGCACGGCTACGGCGACCCGGCGCCTGCCGACGCGGTGATTCACGTCGAGGCAAGTCTGGATGGCGACGTGGTGTGCCTGCGGGTGCGCGACGAGGGGCGAGGGATGGATGCGGCCGAGCGCGCGCATGCCTTCGAGCCGTTTTACACCACGGCGCGCCAAACCGGCGGCACCGGCCTTGGCCTTTCCATCGTGCGTACCTTGGTCGAGCGCACCCTGCTGGGTGAGATTCAGCTCCTCAGCGAACGCGGTGGCGGATGCACGGTGCAGATACGGTTTCCGCGCGTCGCCTCAACGTAAGCGTGCGCACGCGCTTGCGCGATCGGCCGAAGCACTTCAGGCTGACGCTCCGAATGACTGAATAGGGACGAGCGCATGGGCGATTCCAGCACCTCAGGCCGCGGCAGCACGGGCAACGTGATTGCAGCAATCTGCAGCTTTTTTATACCCGGACTCGGTCAGTTAGTGCAGGGCCGCGTGCTGTGGGCGCTGTTTTGGTTTGCCTTTGCCTGCGTCATGGTGGTGGCCACCTTTGTGCTGACGCTCGGTTTTGCGCCCTTCGGCTGGGGTCTGGTGAGCGTGCTCGCCTGTATTCATGCCGCGCTGTATCGCCCCGGCCGCTAACGACACCGTCGACTGGCCGACGTCGCGACCATGATGGCGCCAGAGAGCCGCAATCCTTTGCTGTTGCTGCAAGCGCGGCGCTTAGAGCAGCTCATCGCCTTGTTGGCCAGTGGACTGGCGGTCTTTGCGGTCGTCAACGTGGGCGTGACGCCACCGGCGGTGATCGGCGTGCTGCTGGGTGGCATCGTGTTTCTTTGCAGTGCCCTATGGCTACAAAAACGCCAGCGCGTGCGCGAAGCGCTTTTAGTGGTCCTGTGGACGATGACGCTCATCGCCACCACCGTGATTTGGATGCGGGCCGGCATTCGCGACTTTGCCATGTTGGCCTACCCCGGCATCGTTATGCTCGCCGCGATGACCGTCAGCCCCCGCCCGCTCATTGCTCTGGGCTTGACGATTCTGGCGTCGATCGCCCTCTTGGGCTGGGGCGAAAGCACGGGCTGGTACGAGCCTACGCAGCCCGTCATCGGGCCGTGGAGCTTCATTAATCGCGCGCTGATCTTGGTGCTGGTGGCGGTGATCGCTCGGACGCTCGCGAAGGATTTGCAAGATGCGGTTTCGCGGGCTGAATCAGAAAGCCATCGCGCTAAGGACAGCGCAGCGCGCCTCTCTTTTTTGGTGCAGCACGACGCACTGACGGATTTGCCTAACCGACTTCTTGTGCAGGACCGCTTCGCCCAGGCTGTGGCGCGCGCGCGTCGTGATACGACGGCGATGGCCATGCTCGTCATCGACCTTGACGATTTTCGCCGGGTGAACGATTCACTGGGCCACGGCGTGGGCGACGCGGTGCTGCAGCGTATCGCCGAGCGACTGCGGATGATGGCTTCGGAGACTGACACCTTAGGACGCTTAGGTGCCGATGAATTCGTCCTCGTCAGTACCGAACCCGGCGACATCGACGCGCTGGCCGCGCTGGCGCAGCGCTTGCTGGAAGGATTAGCTGAACCCTTCGAGCGCGATGGGCTTCGTATTGCCTGCGGTAGCTCCATCGGCATTGCGCGCTTTCCCGAAGACGGCGATAGCTTCGAGATGCTGCTTAATCGCGCCGAAGCGGCGATGGCGAGGGCCAAAGCGGACGGCCGCAACGCATTCCGCTTCGCCGATCCCGAGGTGGACATCGACGTCGGCGAACACTTGCGTCTGGTGTCCGAACTGCGCGCCGGCATCGACCGAGGCGAACTGGAGCTGCATTACCAACCCATTCTGCATCTGGCGAGCGGCGAGATTCGTGCCGTGGAAGCCTTGGTGCGCTGGCACCATCCTATTCGTGGCCTTGTGTCGCCGAACGCGTTTATTCCGCTGGCTGAACGCAGCGGTCTGATCCACCCCTTGGGCGCGTGGGCGCTGAATGAAGCCGCACAGCAGGCGCGTCGCTGGGAGGCTCGCGGGCTGCCGCCTATTGCGATGTCGGTGAACGTTTCACCGCTGCAGCTGGCGCAGGGCGAGTTTGATCGCACCGTGCAAGAGGTGTTGCAAAGGACCTCGCTTCCGGCGAGCCAGCTCTTGCTTGAGCTCACCGAGTCGTCGCTCGTGGGCGATGCCGAACCGCTGCGTGCGCGCTTGGCGCGAATTCGCGCGCTGGGCGTGGGCTTGTCGATTGATGACTTCGGCACCGGCTATTCGAACTTGGGCTATCTGCAGCGCTTTGACGTGCAGGCCCTAAAGATTGATCAGCGCTTTGTTCGCGGCTTGGCCGATGGCGCGCAGGGCGAGGCCATCGTTCGCGCCATTGCGCAGTTGGCGTCGAGCTTGGGCATTCGCAGCGTGGCTGAGGGCATCGAAACAGAAGCCGAAGCACGCCGACTGCAGGCGCTAGGCTGCGATGCCGGTCAGGGCCAGTGGTGGGCCGCTCCGATGCCGAGTGCGGACTTCACCGCGTGGTATTTGTCTCGGCGCGCTGTGGCCGGAGCGCAGGCCGCGACCGGCTAGTCATCGCCCTTTCTTGATGCCCGGAGTTTTTTGATGTTTGGCTCTTTTCGCTCGCTGCTGATTCCTCTTGTTGCCCTCGGCGTTCTCAGTGCGCCCCATGCGCAGGCCGCATGGGTGCCGCGCAGCGATGCGCTCCCGCCGCGTTTGCTGGCCGGCCTGTCGATGGACGCAAAGGCCGGCGACGTGGACGGTGATGGCGACCTTGATTTAGTGGTGACGATGGAATGGGCGCCGGTGCAGTTGCTGCTGAACGATGGCGCTGGCCGCTTCACGGCCGACCCGAGCCGTGTTCCGCAGACCACGCACGACCATGAAGAAACCGCGCTGGCCGATTTGGACGGCGACGGCGATCTCGATATGGCCATCGTTAGCGAGGACGACCGCGCCAGCGAGCTGTGGCTGAACGACGGCACGGGGCGCTTTACGGCGGCTGCGTTCAAGGCCGCCGAGGGCGGTATCGGCAACGGCGTAATCGCAGTGGACGTCGATGCTGATGGCGATCTGGATTTGGTGCTGGCAAATGCCGACGGCGATCGCCTGCTGCGCAACGGCGGCAGCGCCGACTTTGAATACGACCGTGATGCGCTGGCGGAATTAGGCGGCATCTCTCAAGACGTGGCGGCGGGTGACGTTGACGGCGACGGCGATATGGATCTGGTGTTTGCCAAGGAAACCGGCGCGCGCCTGCTGCTCAACGATGGCCGCGGACGCTTCACCAGCGCCGACGCGTCTGCGTGGCCAGCGATGGACGACGAGACGCGCAAAGTGGGGCTGGGTGACGTTGACGGCGATGGTGACCTCGATGTCTATCTGGCCAATACGCGCTTCAGCCGCCCGCAGGTGAGCGCGCAGGACCGACTGCTGCTGAATGACGGGAGCGGGCGGTTCACCGACGTTAGCGCCGACCGCCTGCCTGCAGATACTGCGAACGGCTTTCACGGCGACCTGCATGACTTGGACGGCGATGGCGACCTCGACGTGCTGAGCGCCGACGTGGTGTTCGGGGCGCCACAGCAGGCACCCGTGCGCGCGCTGCTGAATGACGGCACGGGTCGATTTACCCCGGCACCGGCTTCGCTTTGGCCGGAAGACATTCGCGGCCCGCTGTTCGATAGCGTGATGTTTGATGTTGATGGCGATGGCCGCCCGGAACTGTTCTTAGCGATGCGGGCGGCGCCCGACGTGCTGCTGAGGCGTTAAGCGACGCACGCTTTCCCGGCTTAAACCCTCGCTACTCACCCTTCAATTCGGGGACTTCTCGATGCGCCGCACCCTTTGTCTCGCCGCCGCCCTTGTGGTTTGCCTTGCTGCGCCCGTCGCAGCGTTTGCCGAATCGACAGGAACGGCCTACGTGCCACCGCGCGGCAGCTGGGCCGACTGCCCCGCACGCGACTGTGGCTTCGACCCCGAGCGACTCAACGCAGCCGTGGCCTGGATTCAGACGCAGGAAAACCCCGCGCCACGTGACCAAGCCGCGTCGTGGGTGCGCAGCTTTGGGCAGCGCGAGCCGTGGTTCGGCGGCATTCTTGGGCCGATGGCGCCGCGTGGACCGGTCAGTGGCGTGGTGATTCATCGCGGTCGCGTGTTGGCGCGATGGGGCGAGCCTGATCGCGTCGATATGTCGCACAGCATCACGAAGAGCGCGCTCGCGGCGGTGGTCGGCGTGGCATGGCAAGACGGCCGCATTGATGCCGATGCGCCGGTGGCAGCGTCCATGCCGCCGGGCGTGGACCTCTTCGCGGAGGCGAAGAATGCGTCGATCACTTGGGAGCATTTGCTGCGCCAAACCAGCGACTGGCAGGGCACGCTATGGGGCAAGCCGGATTGGGCCGACCGCCCGGTGGGCGACACGCCGGAAGACTGGCCAAACGTGGCGCGCCACGCGCCCGGTGCGGTCTTCGAATACAACGATGTGCGCATCAACGTGCTGGCTCTCGCGGCCCTGCACGTGTTGCGCGAGCCGCTGCCCGCGGTGTTTCGCGAACGCATCATGGACCCGATTGGCGCGTCGTCGCGCTGGCGTTGGGAGGGCTACGAGAACAGCTGGGTCGAACTGGATGGCCAGCGCATGCAATCGGTGTCGGGCGGCGGGCACTGGGGCGGCGGGCTGTTTATCGACAGCTGGGACATGGCGCGCTTTGGCCTGCTCTATCTGCGCGATGGGCGCTGGGGCGAACGCCAAGTGGTGGACCCGGCGTGGATCGCGCGTTCGCGCACGCCCGGTGCCGTGAACGCCGAGTACGGCCACGCGAATTGGTTTCTCAACACCGGTCGTCAGCCGCTGCCGTCGATGCCGGAAAGCACGGTCTACTTCGTGGGCAACGGCATGAACGCCATCGTGATCGACCATGAGCACGACCTCGTGGTCGTGGCCCGATGGATCGACGGTGACGCGGCGCTGGATGGGTTTTTGCAGCGTCTGTTGGCGGCTCGCGTTCCCTAGGTCTGCGGCGGTCTTACTGTCTTAGCCTGCTAATCGCCGAGGCCAACGCGAACGGTTACACTTTGAGCCCTGCCGTGGGTTGCCCGGTAGGCCTGCACCACCACGCGCCTGTAGCTCAGCCGGATAGAGTAGTGGCTTCCGAAGCCATTGGTCGGGGGTTCGAATCCCTCCAGGCGCGCCAAATCAAGCACTTAGAGCTCGTTTCGACCTTGTCGACCGAGATCTTTTTGTTTTGGGGCCGGGATTGGTTGTCGCCCAAAATGACCAGCACTCTCGATCGTCAACGGGCGGCGTTTTTGGGCTCGGGACAGTTATGGGACCGATTCGGGACGGTCTCGGGACAGCAACTTCTGCCTGCCACTGCTTTTGACGTGTTCCCTGCGGGACAGGTGAACGATTGCTGCCCCAATAGCCATCCCTCTTGTGCCCGAGAAATTTGCTCGCTCCATCGGTTGAAGCGGCTCAGGCGCTGACGAGCACATGTCTCCTCCCGACCCTAAGAGGACATTCGGGATGCTCGGATCTGAGCTGAGGTGCTACTGAGAATCGGGGGGAGGTCGACGGCACGACGCACGTGGACTTCGAGCCGGTGGACTTCATTGCCAAGCTGGCCGCGCTGGTGCCGCCGCCGCGCGCCCACCTCACGCGCTTCCACGGGATCTTTGCGCCCAACGCCAGCCTGCGCGCGCAACTCACACCCTCGGGGCGCGGCAAACGTGCTCCCACCGGCGCGGAATCGACCGAGGCGAGCACAGACCACCGCACTCCCATTGAGCGCCGTCGCTCGATGACCTGGGCGCAGCGTCTGAAGCGCGTGTTCAACATCGACGTGAGCACCTGCATGCACTGCGGCGGTGCCGTTCGCATCGTCGCCAGCATCGAAGAA
>JBBQIA010000019.1:0-13487 GCA_038324485.1 Lysobacterales bacterium | reverse complement strand
GATGCAGACGCGGGCCTCGTGGGCGTCAAAGTCGGCCCGATCAAGAAAGCGCACGGCATTGCTGGCGATGGTCGGCAGCCCGCGCGACGCCGCAAGCGCCAAGGCATGACGATTGAAGGATTCTTCACCGCTGCGGCCGGTGCGAGTAAGTTCGAGATAAAGCCGGTCGTCGAAGCGGCGGGCAAATTCATCAAGCTGAGCCGCCACCATCTCGTCGCGACCACCGGACAGGGACTGCGCAATTGGGCTGTCGACGCCGAGCGCCAAAATCAGCCCGGCATGTTCTTGAAATAGCCACTCCGGCCGAACGCCGATGACGTCGCCACGCTGGCCATCGGAGTAAGCACGAGCAATCAAGCGCGAGAGCGACAGATAGCCGCTGCGGTCAATACACCACGCGCTCACTCGGCCGAGCACCGCCTCGCCGTCGTCCAGCATCAACTGCGCGCCGGCGATCGGCTTTAAGCCCTGGCCTTCGGCTTCTTTGAAAAACTTGACGAGGCCGAACAGATTCACCGGGTCGACCAAGCCGACGGCCGGCTGCCCCAGCGCAGCGCAGCGCTTGGCCAGGGCCGGTAGGCGAATGGTCGAGTCCGTCAGCGCGTACTCGCTGTGGACATTGAGATGGACGAAGCGTGGTGGCATGGCGGCGTCCGAGACAGACGCCGAAGGCTACGTGCCCGACCCGTCAGGGACAAGGCTTGACCTTTTCAGGCGGCGTAGCGTGCGCTGGCGTAGCTGCGGCCGCGATGCACTTCGCGGTTCAGACGCAGCACTTCGTCGGCCAAGTCACGCAGGGCTTGGTACTCGGCCTGACGGCGCATCGGCGCATCGTGCTCGGCATTCACGGTATTGGCGGGGAGGGCGGCGGCGGCGGGGGCGGTCGGGCGGACGTTCATGGCGATTCCTCAATCCATCGCCGAAGGGAGGTGGCGACGTGGGGCCAGTCTCTCGCCGAGTGGTCCTCTCGCGACAGTCACAAAAGTCAGCATGACGATCGACCCAAGGTCGGAAGTCACGGTTCCCCTAGCAAAGGGCGAATAAGCGCCGCACGCACCGGTGCAAAGCTCCGCCGATGGGCGGGGCAGGGGCCAAGGCGCTGCAGGGCGTCGAGATGCAGCGGGGTCGGATAGCCCTTGTGCACGGCGAAGCCGTAGCCCGGATGCGCTGCATCAAGCTCGCGCATCCACGCGTCACGAGCCACTTTGGCCAAAATTGAAGCGGCCGAGATGGCCGCGATTTTTGCATCGCCTTTGACGATGGCTTCGGCGTCGACGCCCAAGTTTGGCGGCAGACGATTGCCGTCCACCAGCACGCGTTCGGGCTTTATCGACAGCGCGTGGACGGCGCGGGTCATGCCGATCAGGGTGGCCTGCAGAATGTTTCTCTGGTCAATTTCATCGGCGTGCACCAGCACAATCGACCACGCCAGCGCGCGCGCTTGAATTTGCGGAAACAGGGCCTCGCGAGCGGCTTCACTCAAGCGCTTGGAATCGCCGAGGCCGTCGATGCGAGCCTCGGGATTTAGGATCACGGCAGCGACCGCCACGGGGCCCGCCAAGGGGCCGCGTCCGGCTTCGTCCACGCCGGCGACGCACATCGTCCATGAGGAGTCGAAATCGGGGTCTTTGGCTTTGCTGCGGCTGCTCACCGAACTAGCTCGCGCTGTGCGCACGGCCCAGCAGGGTCGCGACGGCTTCGGCGGCGGCGCGCGGCTGCGGCGGCAGCAGGGCGCGATGCACCTGCTCGAAGCGCTGCAAATGGGCGGCGGAAAGCCCGGTGCGAAGCAGGCCTTCCATATCAGTGGCCAGAGTCTCGGCCCGACACTCGCCCTGCATCCGCTCGATCACCAGCGGCTCGCCGGCCAGAACGTTCGGAAGGCTCACGTGCTCCACCTTCAGCAGTCCGAAGGCCTTGACGATCCAGTAGGTGAGCGGCGCGATGCGATAGGCCACCACCATCGGGCGTTTCGCGAGCATGCCCTCGAGCGCCGCCGTGCCCGATGCCAGAAGCACCGCGTCGCTGGCCACCATGGCCTCGCGCGCGCGACCGTCGACGAGGTGAATTGCTGCGTGCAGGGCTAGCGATGCGGGATGAGCCGCCAGCAATCGCTGAAAGCGTTCGCGGCAGCGGGCGTTGGCCATCGGAGCGACGATGCGAAGCCGGGGCTGGCGCGCGATCAGCAAGGCCATCGCATCGAGAAATATCGGCCCCAAGCGTGCGATTTCGCCGCCGCGACTGCCCGGAAGCATAGCCAGCAGCGGGGTGTCGCCCTCAAGTCCCAAGGCGCGTCGTGCGGCGTCGCGGTCGGGCGTTATGGGCAGCAGAGTCGCTAGTGGGTGCCCCACGAAGGCGGCATCCACGTCGTGCTTCGCGTAGATCGCCGGCTCCATCGGAAACAGACACAGGACGCGGTCGGCAGACTGGCCAATGCGCGCCGCGCGGCCTTCGCGCCAGGCCCATACCGAGGGGCTCACGTAATGCATGGTTTTAGTGCCGCGCGCTTTCAGCCAGCGCTCTAGCCCCAAGTTGAAGTCGGGCGCGTCAATGCCGATCACCACGTCGGGTGCCCAGGCCAGCAGGCGCTTGCGCAGCGCAACGCGAAGGCGAAGGAGGCGCGGCAGGTGTTTGAGCACTTCGACTAAGCCCATCACCGCCAGCACTTCGCAGTCGTGCCATGCGGTGACGCCGGCGGCGCGCATCTGCGGTCCGGCCACGCCGGCAAATTCTGCATCGGGATAAAGGGCTTTTAGATCGCGGACAAGCTCCGCGCCAAGCAGGTCGCCGGAGGCTTCGCCCGACACCAGCGCGATGCGCAGGGGCGGCGTGCTCATCGGCGAATCAGCGCAGCAGGCCGCGCGCGCTCTTCTCGATGAAGGCGAGCATCAGGGCCACGTCTTCCGAGCCGGCGGCGGCTTCGGCCAGCAGTTGTTTGGCGTCGGCCAGCGGCGCGCCCGACATAAAAACCGTGCGGTAGGCGCGCTTGATGGCGGCAATGCGCTCGGCGTCAAACCCGCGGCGCTTGAGGCCCTCGGTATTGATGCCGCGCGGCACGGCGTATTTGTCGGCCACCACCACAAAGGGGGCCACGTCAGCATTGACCAAGCTGCCCATGCCGATGAAGGCGTGCGCACCGATCCGGCAAAACTGATGGATGCCCGCGAAGCCGCCCAAGATCACCCAATCGTCGACGGCCACGTGGCCCGCCAGGGTGGCGTTATTCGCAAGAACGCAGTGGCTGCCCACCGAGCAATCGTGCGCAATATGGGCGTAGGCCATGATCCAGTTGTCGTTGCCAATCTGGGTCAGGCCACCGCCATCGACGGTGCCGCGCGAGAACGTCGTGAACTCGAAAATCGTGTTGCGATCGCCAATCACCAGACGCGTCGGTTCGCCTTTGTGCTTCTTGTCTTGCGGCTGCCCGCCTAAGCTGGCGTGATGGTGGATGGTGTTATCGCGGCCGATGCGCGTCGGCCCTTCAATGATGCAGTGACTGCCGATCGTCGTTCCGGCGCCAATCTCGACGTCGGCGCCGATGACGGAAAACGGCCCGATCGAAACGCCCTCGTCGAGTCGTGCTTGCGGGTCGATGATGGCGCTGGGATGAATCATGCGTTCTTGGTCTCCGCACAGAGCATTTCTGCGCTGGCCACTTCCTTGCCGTCGACCGTGGCGCGCCCGATGTAAAGGGCCATGTTGCGAATGGTGCGCTTCAAGGTGACTTCAAGGATCAGTTGATCGCCGGGCACCACCATCTTGGAGAATCGCGCGTTGTCGACTTTCACCAGATAGAACTGGCTGGGGCCGCTGTTCTCCGCGCAGGTTTTGCCGTCGGAAATCATCGACAGCAGGCCGCCGGCTTGCGCCATGGCTTCGATCACCAACACTCCCGGCATGACCGGATTGCCCGGAAAATGCCCGGTGAAATGAGGTTCGTTAGCAGTGACGTTTTTCAAGGCGACGATGCGCTGCTTCGGCTCGACTTCCAACACGCGGTCGACCAGCAAAAACGGATAGCGATGCGGCAGCAGGCATTCGATGGCGCGAACGTCGAGCGGGAGCGTAGGCAGGCTCATGGCTGGGGGTCATTTCTCTTGAGAAGAAGCCGCGCAAGGCGGTCGAGTTGCCCGAAGCGCGCGGCATTTCTTAGCCATTCGCGCTTGGGCTGCAGAGGTGTTCCAGAAGCGTACTCCCCCGGAACGCTGATCGCGTGGGTGACGAGACTCATGGCGCCGATGGTCACCTTATCGGTGATCTCGATATGGCCGACGATTCCCGCCGCGCCACCGATCAGGCACCAGCGACCGATGCGTGTTGAGCCGGCCACCGCCACGCAGCCGGCCATCGCCGTGTGCGCGCCGACGTAAACGTTGTGGCCAATCTGAATTTGGTTATCGAGCCGCACGTCTTCTTCAAGAACGGTGTCGTCAATCGCGCCCCGATCAATTGTGGTGTTGGCGCCAATCTCGCAGTCGTCGCCAATGCGAACGCCGCCCAACTGCGGCACGTTGATCCAGAGGCCCTCGTCGACGGCCAAGCCGAAGCCATCGGCGCCAATCACCGCGCCCGGATGAATGCGAACCCGCTCGCCCAGCTGCACTCGTCGTACCAGCGTGACGCGCGCGACGAGTTCGCTGCCGGCACCGACGCGACAGTCTTCGCCGATGACGCAGCCGGGCCCAATGAGCGCGCCTGCCTGGATGCGGGTGCGTGCGCCAATGACCACCAGCGGGCCGATGTGTGCGCTGGCATCGATATCGGCGCTGGGGTCGATGACGGCACTCGGATGCACGCCGGGCTCGCGCAGAGGCTGGCGTTCGAACAGCGCCGCAACGCGTGCATACAGGGCGTAGGGGTTGTCCGCCACGAGGGCGGGCACGGGGCAACTTTCCGCTTCGCTCGGATGCAGCACAACGGCCGCCACGCGGGTGGCGGCAAGGTGCTTGCGATAGGCCGGATTCGCCAGGAAGGCCAACGCGCCCGGAGGCGGCTGAGCGGCCTGCAGTGGCGCCACACCAGTCAGTTCAACGTCGCCACCGCGCCATCCGCAGCCGAATCGCTCGGCTAGCGCGGACAGCAAAAAGCGCGGCGGCGTCAGCGACATCGGCCTTAGAACTGGCCGCCGAAGGTGAACTGCAGGCGCTCGATGCGGTCATCGTCTTCCTTACGCAGCGGCGAAGCCCACGAGATCGAAATCGGCCCGACCGGCGACTGCCACTGCAGAGCCAAGCCGGTGGACACGCGAATGTCGCCCGATCCGAACTCGCGCGTGTTGCGCCAGACGTTGCCGAAGTCGGCGAACGCGGAGATCCGTGCGCCGCGCGAATCGAACAGCGACGGGAAATAAGCTTCGAACGACCCAATGGCCTTAAACGAACCACCGAGCGACTGACGGAAGCTGCTGCGCTCACCGAAGTCCAGAGCGGAAACGGGGCCGAGCGTGTTCTGTTCAAAGCCGCGCAATGAGCCCGGGCCGCCCGCGTAGAAGTTCTTGAAGAAGGGAAGGCCAAGGTCGCCAGTCTTGCCGTAGCTGTCGCCGTAGCCGATGGAGGCGCGTGACTCGATGACCAAGGCGCGATTGATCGGCCAGAACTTCGAGAAATCGTAGAACAGCTTGAAGTACTCAAGGTCGGAGCCGGGCAAAGAAATTTCGGCGCCGATGCGGTTATATGTGCCCGCCGTCGGTGCAAAGAAATCGTTGCGCGTATCTCGCGACCAGCCGGTCTGCAGGCGCCATGAGTTCACCGCCCAGAGTCGGCTGAAGGCCACCTGCTGAATCGTGCAGGTCGGCAGTTCCGTGCCATCGGGGGCGATATCGGGAAGGCAGGGGAACGCGTCGTCGACATCGCCGGGTGCGAAGGCGAAGCGAGCGCGGTCGCCCAGCGCTGCCACCAAATAATCGATCAATTCGGGCGGCGTCGATCCCTCGATGGCGGTCAGGTCGATCTTGTCGATGCCGATCGAGGCCGACACGGCGTCAGTCTCGGACAGGGGCAGGCCGAAGACCGCTTCAAAGCTGGCGTTGTCGGTCTGATAGCTGGCGATGTTGAAGTCGCTGAAGTCGTTTTCGCTGTAGGCCACGTTGTAGCCGACCGACACGCCGTTATCGGTGAAGTAGGGGTCGAGGAAGGAGAAGCTCAGGCCCTTGCTGAAGCTGTTGTTCTGCACCGACACCGACATGCGGTTGCCGGAGCCGAGGAAGTTGTTCTGCGAGATCGACAGCTGAATGGTGGCGCCAAAGACTTGGCTGTAGCCCAAGCCAAACTGGAACTGACCAAACTGACGCTCTTTCACGCTGACGATCACATCAACCTTGTCGGGCTCGCCCGTCACTGCCGGCGTTTCGATGTTCACTTCATCGAAGTAGCCCAAACGCTGAAGACGAATCTTCGAGCGGTCGATGGCGGCCTGCGAGAACCAAGTGCTTTCAAACTGGCGGAACTCGCGGCGCAGAACCGGGTCGGCCGTCGTGTCGTTGCCCTTAAAAATGATGCGGCGAACCTGCACGCGCGGGCCCGGGTCGACCACGAAGTTGATCGCCACTTCGTTCTTTTCGCGATCGATATCCGGCACCGGATTAACGGCAGCGAAGGCGTAACCAATGTTGCCGAGCACGGCGGTGATGCCGTCCGCGGTCATTTCAAGACGACGACGCGAAAAGGTCTGGCCCGGCTCGACCAGCAGCATCTTCTCGACTTCAGCAACCGGAAGAATAGTGTCGCCGCTGACCAGTACTTTGGAGATCGAGTAGATCTCGCCCTCGGTCACGCTGGCGCCGATGGTCATGTCGGTCTTATCAGGGCTAATTGCCACCTGTGTCGACTCGATGTTGAAGTCGACGTAGCCGCGATCGAGGTAATAGTTGGTCAGCTTTTCCAGGTCACCCGAGAGCTTCTCGCGCGAGTACTGGTCGTCGCGGCGATACCACGACAGCCAGTTGCTGGTGTTCGATTCCCACGTGTTGCGGAGCTCGGCTTCTTCGAACACCGAATTGCCAACGATGTTGATGTCACGAATGCGCGCCGCTTTGCCCTCGTCAACGGTGATCGTCACGTCCACGCGGTTGAGGGGGAGTTGCGTCACGGACGGCAGCACCGTGACGGAGTACTTGCCGCGATTGTTGTACTGACGGATGAGTTCTTGCGTCACCCGATCGACGTTCAGCGGGTTGTAGGTCTCACCTTCGGAAAGGCCGATGCCGCGGAGGCCTTTCAGCAGCTCCTCGGTCTTAATGTCCTTGTTGCCCGTCAGCGTGATGGCGTTGATGGCGGGCCGTTCAACGACCTTGATCACCAGGATGTCGCCCTCGCGCTCTAGCGAGACGTCGCTGAAGAAGCCCGTGCGAAACAGGGCGCGGATGGCCTCGCCCGCGCGGGACTGGTCCATCATTTCGCCACGTTCGACCGGCAGGTAGGAAAACACGGTGCCGTTGGAAATGCGCTGCAGACCGTCAACACGAATGTCGGCCACCTGAAAGGCGCCCATATTCTGAGCCAGCGCTGTGCCCGAGAGGGCGGCAGCGAGGGCGAGGGCAAGCAGGCGGCGGGTGGGGCGATGCGTCATGGAAACGTCCAAAAGCGGCAGGCCCGGTGGGCCCGCGAGGGGTGACGGTCAGGGAACGAGCCTCAGCACGTCGTTAAATAAAGCGAGGCCCATCAGTGAAGCGAGCAGCGCGAGGCCGAGATACTGCCCGGCAACCAGCACGCGGTCGCCTAGAGGCCGCCCTTGCACCAGCTCGATAAGGTAATACAGCAGGTGTCCCCCGTCCAAGACGGGGATGGGCAAGAGGTTCAGGATTGCGATGCTCACGGACAGCATCGCGAGGAAATACAGGAACCAAGCCACCCCGCGCGAGGCCGTGGTGTTGGCCACCTGCGCGATGGTGATGGGGCCGGAGAGGTTCTGCAGCGACGCCGCGCCGGTGACCATGCGCCAGAGCATGCCGACGGTGTCCGAGCCCAGTTGCGCGGAGGCCTTCAGCGCTTCTGGGAGGGCTTTCAGCGGCCCATGCCGCAACAGGGCATTGCGCGAGTCGGGTGGGGCGATGCCCAAACGCCATGCGGCGGAGCCGTCGGCTGCCGTGGCCAGCGCCGGGGTCACCTGCACCTCCAGCCGCTGCTCGTCGCGCAGCAGTGACAGCCGAAGGCGCGGCGCTTGGTCACTCGTGGCATGGCCCGCCAAGGCGGCCTGCAGGTCACCAAAATCGGCCATGTCGCGTCCATCGACGGCCGTGATGCGGTCGCCGACCTTCAGCGCTTCGGCGGCCGGGCTGCCGGCCACCACTTCGCCGACAACCGCTGGCGGCACCGGGACGCTAAGCCTCAGGCCAATGCTTCGGTAGGCATCGATCTCGTCGAGTGCGGGGTCGATGCGGTCGAGCGGCAGCAGGCGATCGGCCGGGTCGCCGGCCGCATTGCGCACGCTCACCACCACGCTGCGCCGGTCCATCATTGGGCCGAGCAGGGCGTTCTGCGCCTCAGTCCAAGTCGGGGTCTCGCGACCGTCCACGGTCAGCAGACGGTCGCCTTCGCGAAAGCCGGCGTCGGCGGCAAGGCCCTGCGGCGCGCCCAGGTCGGGCACGTAATCGGGCTTGCCGACCAGAAACATCAGATAGAGCAGGGCCACGGCCAGCACCACGTTCGCCAGCGGGCCGGCGGCCACAATAGCGATGCGCTGACCAACTGGGCGGCGATTAAAGGCGCGCGGGCGATCGGCGTCGGCCACCTCGGCTTCGCGTTCATCGAGCATGCTGACGTAGCCGCCCAGCGGGATCATGCCGATCCGCCATTCGATGCCTTCGCGGTCCACGCGTGACCACAGGGCGCTGCCGAAGCCCACGGAGAACCGCAGCACCTTGACGCCGCAGCGCCGCGCCACCCAGTAATGGCCGAACTCGTGGAAGGTGACGAGCACGCCCAAGCTGACGATCAACCAGAACGCGGAGGACAGGACTTCGGTCACGCGACTGCGACCCCTTTTGCATTGCTCATCAGCTCAATCGCCACGCGTCGCGCTTCGGCGTCGGCGGCAAGGCGGTCGGCGAGGGTGGCGCTGGGGAGGTCGGTGAGGCGGTCCATGGTTCGTTCGATCAGCGCGGGAATACCTAGGAAAGCGAGCCGGCGCTGAAGAAAGGCTGAAACGGCCACTTCGTTCGCCGCATTGAGTACCGCCGGGGCGCTGCCGCCGGCCTTCAGCGCCCGATACGCCAGCCCCAAGCAGGGGAAGGCCTCGGCATCGGGTGCCGCAAAGTCGAGTCGACTTAAGGCAATCAAATCGAGCGACCCGACCCCCGCATCGATGCGCTCGGGCCACGCGAGACCCACAGCCAGCGTCGTGCGCATGTCGGGTAGACCAAGCTGCGCCAGCATCGAGCCATCGACGTAGTCGACGAGCGAATGAATTGTGGATTGCGGATGAACAACCACGTCGATGCGCTCGGCCGGCAGTCCGAACAGGTGATGCGCCTCGATGACCTCGAGCCCTTTATTCATCAGGCTGGCTGAATCGACCGATATTTTGCGGCCCATCGACCACTTCGGGTGGGCGCAGGCTTCGTCGGGCGTCACCGACGCGAGGCTCTCGCGGCTGCGGCCCAGAAAGGGCCCGCCGGAGGCCGTCAGCACGATGCGTCGCACGCTCTCGCGGCGACCGTTAGCGGGAAGGCATTGAAAGATGGCGTTGTGCTCGCTGTCGATCGGCACCAGCAGGCCGCCGCCGGCCTCAACTTCAGCCATCAGCAGCTCGCCGGCCAGCACCACCGACTCTTTGTTGGCGAGCAGCAGGCGCTTTCCGGCGCGCGCTGCGGCCAGCGTGGAGGCCACGCCTGCGGCGCCGACGATGGCGGCCACCACGGTGTCGTTGCGCACATCAGCGGCAATTTCCACCAGCGCGTCGTCGCCCGCCACGGCCTGCGTCATCGGGGCATCCGCAGCGAGGCCGTCGCGCAGGCGCGAAAACAAGGCGGGATCAGCGATGGCGGCGATTCGCGGCTTAAAGCGGCGGCACAGTGCAATCAAGGCATCCACTTGCGTGTTCGCGCTCAGCGCGTCGACGGCGTAGCGATCCGGATGCCGGGCGATGACGTCCAGCGCCGAGGCGCCGATCGACCCGGTCGCCCCGAAGAGCGCGACGCGTTTCAGAGCCCCAGCCACAGCTTGCCCACCATGAAGACCGGCAGTGCCGCGAGCAGGCTGTCGAGGCGGTCGAGCATGCCGCCGTGTCCCGGGATCAGGCGGCCAGAATCTTTGTGGCCGGAGTGACGCTTCAGCAGGCTTTCGAAGAGGTCGCCGGCCACCGACATCATGGCGGCGACCACGGTCAGGAAAACCAGCGCCGGCAGGTCGGACCAGCCGAGCCCCAGCATCTTGACGGCCGCCACGGCCACCAGCGAGGCGCCCGCCAAGCCGCCCCAGAAGCCTTCCCAGCTCTTGTTCGGACTAATGCGCGGGGCCAGCTTGTGGCGGCCCAGACGCACGCCCACGAAGTAGGCGCCCGAGTCGGCGGCCCAGACCAGCATCACCGCAAACAGGGCCCAGCGCGGGCCGTGATCGGGCAGTTGGTGAAGCCAGACCAGTGCGGCCCAGGCCGGCACGGCGGCCAAGCTGCCGGCGGCCAGCTTCAGCATGCGGAAGCGGCCGCGATCGGTCTGGCCGAACTCGAAGCGCCACAGCCAGGCCAGCGCCAGCAGCCACCAGCCCACGCCCATCAAGGCGGCGGCCTTGAGCGCGAACAGATTTGGGCCGGCCGCCCAGGCCACGGCGGCCATCAGTAAGGCATTGGCGCTGACGTAGGCAAGGCGCGGCACGACGGCGGATATGCCGGAAAGGCGCGTCCACTCCCACAGGCCGGCCAGCATCAGCACAGCGGCAACAAAGGCCAGCCAAGGCGTCGGAAGCAGCAGCACGCCGGCGATGGCGGCGGGTGCGAGCACGAGCCCGGTGAGGATTCGGGTGCGGCTCATCAGGCCTCCAGGGCCGGTGCGTGCAGCTGTTCGGAGATCAGGCCGAAGCGACGCTCGCGGCTGGCGAAATCGGCCATGGCCTGATCGAGCAGCGCGTCGTCGAGGTCAGGCCAAAGCACGTCGGTGAACCAGAGTTCGGTGTAGGCCAGCTGCCACAGTAAAAAATTACTGATGCGGTGTTCGCCGCCCGTGCGAATAAACAGATCGGGCGCGGGCAAGTCGGACAAGGCCAGTGCCTCGGCCATCCGCTGCTCGTTGATCTCATCCGGCCTCAAGGTGCCCGCGGCCACGCGTTCGGCCAACTGCCGGGCGGCGTAGGCAATGTCGGCACGGCCGCCATAGCCCGCTGCCAGCGTCAGGGTGAGCTTCGGCGTGGGCAAATGAATGCGTTCAGCGGCCGCCATGCGTTGGCGAATCGGTTCGGGGAAGCGCGTCCGGTCTCCGATGAAGCGCAGATGCACCTGCTGGCGGGTGAGTTCGTCCACTTCCGATTCCAGTACGCGCAAAAACAGACGCATCAGCGCGCCCACCTCGTCCTCGGGGCGATTCCAGTTTTCGCTGGAAAAGGCGAAGAGGGTGAGTGCGCCGATGCCGCGATTGATGCAGTACTCCACGATCGTGCGCACCGCTCGGGCGCCGGCGCGATGGCCGAGCGTGCGGGGACGATGGCGCTGCTTCGCCCAGCGACCGTTGCCATCCATGATGACGGCAAGGTGCTGCGGTAGCCCTGCGGCGGTGGACATGCGCTGTGGCCTCAGATGGCCAGCAGTTCCTGCTCTTTGGCTTTCACGACATCGTCGACGCCCTTCACCCACTGGTCGGTGAGCTTTTGAATGTCGTCTTCGGCTTTGCGATGCTCGTCCTCGGAGATGCTCTTGTCCTTGAGCAACTCCTTCACCTGCGTGATGGCGTCGCGGCGCACGTTGCGGATGCCGACTTTCGTGTTCTCGCCTTCGTGAGCCACGTGCTTGGACAGCTCCTTACGACGCTCTTCGGTGAGCGGCGGCAGGTTGATGCGAATGACGGTGCCCATGGTGTTCGGCGTGAGGCCGAGGTCCGAAGCGAGAATGGCTTTTTCAACGGCCGCCACCATGGGCTTTTCCCATGGCGTGATGGTTAAGGACCGCGCGTCCGAGACGGCCACCGAGGCCACTTGCGACAGCGGCACGTTGGAGCCGTAGTAGTTCACCTGCAGGTGATCGACGATTGCGGTGGTGGCGCGGCCGGTGCGCAACTTGGTGAGGTCGGTCTTGAGGACGTCCACGCACTTTTGCATGCGGGTCTGGGCGTCCTTCTTGATGTCATTGATCATGGCTTGATCCTGTGGTGTTCGGCGCAGAGCGCGCAGCGCGCGAGTATAGAACGACGCGGCCTCTGGCCTCAGCCGGCATGCACGAGCGTGCCGAGGGCTTCGCCGCGCAGGATGCGCATCAGTGCGCCCGGCATCATCATGTCGTAGATCCGAATCGGCACGTTTTGGTCGCGGCAGAGCGCGAACGCGGCCGTGTCCATCACCTGCAGATTGCGCGAGAGCACTT
Organism: Lysobacterales bacterium; assembly: GCA_038324485.1. GTDB lineage: Bacteria > Pseudomonadota > Gammaproteobacteria > Xanthomonadales > Xanthomonadaceae > Silanimonas. The sequence continues at coordinate 989 of JBBQIA010000019.1, read as the reverse complement.
CGTCGTAGGTCAGCGTGTCAAAGCGTTTGGCATCCGGCACTTTCTTCGGGTCGGCGTCGTAAATGCCGTCCACTTTGGTGGCCTTGAGCAGCAGTTCCGCCCCCACTTCGATGGCGCGCAGGGCGGCGGCCGAGTCGGTGGTGAAAAAGGGATTGCCCGTGCCGGCAGCGAAAATCGCGATGCGGCCTTTCTCAAGATGACGAATGGCGCGGCGGCGGATGTAGTCCTCGGCCACTTCATTGATCTTCAGGGCGCTCATGGTGCGGGCGTAGGCGCCGAGGCGCTCCAGTGCGTCCTGCATGGCCAGCGCGTTGATGACCGTGGCCAACATGCCCATGTGGTCGCCGGTGACCCGGTCCATGCCCTTCGACTGCAGGCCAGCGCCGCGAAAGATGTTGCCTCCGCCCAACACCAAACCAATCTGCGCGCCGGCCTTCTGCGCTTCGATGACCTCTTTAGCCAGCCAGACCAGCACGTCGGGGTCGATGCCGTAGTCGCCGCGGCCCATCAGAGCCTCGCCGGAGAGCTTTAGCAGCACGCGCTTGTATTTCAGTGCGGGCACAGTCATTCGCGATCTCCGGTAGGCAAACGGCGGAAGTGTAGCGACTGGGTGGGGTTCCGTCACGCGCTGATGACGTGCGCTTTTTGAAGGCAGTTGCCGTGCTGCTTGCAATAGCGCGTAGCGAGCCTCAGCGAACCGGGGTTGAGATTTGGGGGGAAGGGGGTATGGTTCTAAGTGACACGGTTGTTTGTAGAAATCGTGATCAAGGATTAAGTATTTAAAAGGAGCGAGATGAAAATTAAAGAAAAATTAGAAATTATTAAATTTCCACTAATTATGGCGATTTTGGGCTTTGCAGGCCCCTCATATGCGAATTCGAACGCAGATCCCCGGTTCGACACCTGTAATGGCTGCACACAGCAGCAAGTCGAAGCGCAAGCGACCCAGCGTTTCCTCTTTTCCAGAGTGGACGTCTACGTCGGGGACT